>NZ_JASCAR010000023.1:0-242848 GCF_029967715.1 Klebsiella sp. V115_8 | reverse complement strand
ACCGCGTAGCGGCGATTTTGCTGGCCGGAGCCCGGGGGTACAGGGGGCGGCGGCGACTGGCCGCCCCCTGTGCGCTCCCTGCGCCATGCCAGGCATAACGCAGAAGAAATATCGGGAGCGCAATCTGCCCGGACATAACACGGGAGTGCTGGCCCTGCTAAGCGCAGTGCGAGCAGGGAAATTTACGGTTGTACCGTTATTTCTGTAGCCCTGCTAAGCGCAGTGCGAGCAGGGAAATTTACGGTTGTGCCGTTATTTCTGTAGCCCTGCTAAGCGTAGCGCGAGCAGGGAAAATCCCGGATGGCGGCGCGTGGCGCCTTATCCGGGCTACAAAAGCGTCAAAACCACGCCTTAACCCCCGACGCCATGGCCCATTAACGCCAGCGCGTGGCTGACGATGGTCTGGCGGTCAACCGCCTGTAAACGCGGATCGCTGTGGATGCGCGAAAACGGCACCAGCACCAGGCTAATCACCGTGGTAAACAGCAGCTCCGGCGACAGCGCCGGGTTAATCTTGCCCTCCCGCTGCCAGCGGCGCACCGCCTCCAGCATCACCTGAAAACGCTCCTCGCCGAAGCGAGCGTCCATATGCTGACGCAGGATCGGCATCTCGCCGATGATCTCCTGCATCCACAGCGGCGCGAACCAGGCGTTTTTCTCCGCCATGTGCGCCAGCGTCTCGACCATCATCGTCAGCGCCAGCACCGGGTCCTGCGGATGGTCGACAAAGATGCGGCTGATGTGGTTGCGCAGCGGCATAAAGCGCTCTTCGATCAGCTGCGTCACCAGCGCATCCCGCGAACTGAAATAGTAATGCAGCATCGCCGGCGTCACCCCGGCCTCTTTGGCGATGGCATTCAACGACACGCGGGCCGCGCCGTCGCGGGCAAACAGCGTCAGGGCGATGTCCATCAGCTGTTCGCGGTTGGCGGTACCCGGTTTTTTACCGCGCGGCCGCCCCGGGCGGCGGGGGGTATCCTGATCCTTTTGTGCTGTCATGATATGGCGATCTCTTGACCCGACTCATTCTTTCACTAAATATTAATTATGCATTTAATTAATTTCAAGCGAGTGTTGTGATGACTTCTCAAGTCGCGAACCCACCGGTGCAGTCGATACGCCTGCTGTTTAGCGCCTTGCTGCTGGTGATGCTCCTCTCCGCGCTGGATCAGACCATTGTCTCCACCGCGCTGCCGACGATTGTCGGCGAACTGGGCGGGCTGGACAAGCTTTCCTGGGTGGTTACCGCCTATATCCTCAGCTCCACCATCGCGGTGCCGCTGTACGGTAAATTCGGCGATCTGTTCGGCCGCAAAATCGTGCTGCAGGTGGCGATTGGGCTGTTTCTTGTCGGCTCCGCCCTCTGCGGGCTGGCGCAGAACATGACCCAGCTGGTGCTAATGCGCGGCCTGCAGGGGCTCGGCGGCGGCGGCCTGATGGTCATCAGCATGGCGGCGGTGGCCGACGTCATCCCGCCCGCCAGCCGTGGCCGCTATCAGGGGCTGTTCGGCGGCGTTTTTGGCCTGGCGACGGTGATCGGCCCGCTGATCGGCGGCTTTTTGGTGCAGCACGCCTCCTGGCGCTGGATCTTCTACATCAACCTGCCGCTGGGTCTCTTCGCGCTGCTGGTGATCGGCGCGGTATTCCACAGCAGCAATAAACGCAGCCAGCATGAGATTGACTGGCTGGGGGCGATTTACCTCAGCATGGCGCTGCTGTGCATCATCCTGTTTACCTCGGAAGGGGGCAGCGTTCATGCGTGGAATGACCCGCAGCTGTGGTGCATTCTGGCCTTCGGTATCGTGGGGGTCATCGGCTTTATCTACGAAGAGCGAATGGCCGCCGAGCCGATTATTCCGCTGTCGCTGTTCCGCAACCGCAGCTTCCTGCTGTGCAGTCTGATCGGCTTCGTCATCGGCATGTCGCTGTTTGGATCAGTCACCTTCCTGCCGCTCTATCTGCAGGTGGTGAAGGAGGCGACCCCCACCGAGGCCGGGCTGCAGCTGATCCCCCTGATGGGCGGCCTGCTGCTGACCTCGATTATCAGCGGGCGGATTATCAGCCGTACCGGTAAATATCGCCTGTTTCCGATCCTCGGTACCCTGCTTGGCGTGACCGGTATGGTGCTGCTGACCCGGATCACCATTCACTCACCGCTGTGGCAGCTGTACCTGTTTACCGGCGTGCTGGGGGCCGGTCTGGGGCTGGTGATGCAGGTGCTGGTCCTGGCGGTACAGAACGCGATGCCGGCGAAGCTTTACGGCGTCGCCACCTCCGGCGTGACCCTGTTCCGCTCGATCGGCGGCTCCATCGGCGTGGCGCTGTTTGGCGCGGTGTTCACGCACGTGCTGCAGAGCAACCTGCAAAATCTGTTGCCGGAAGGCGCGGTACTGCCGCCGGGAATGAATCCGGTGGCGGTGCAGCACCTGCCCGCGGATATCCGCCTCGACTATCTCGACGCCTTCGGCGCGGCGATCCATGCGGCGTTCCTCATGGCGGCCTGCATTATGGCGGTGGCGTTTGTCCTCTCCTGGCTGTTAAAGGAGGCGCCGCTGAAGACCGCGACGCACTAAGCGGCCCCGGCGATGCGCAGCAGCGCCTGACGCAGCGCCGGCGCGGCAAAATCGATAAATTTTCGCAGCTTAAGCGGCGCCAGGTCCCGGGCGGTATACAGCAAATGGACCGGCGCCGGCTCCGGCTCGACGCGCTCCAGCAGCAGACGGAGCTCACCCTGTCGCAGGCCGTCCAGCGCCTGATAGTGCAGTAAGCGAGCTACGCCCACCCCCAGCCGCGCGGCATCGGCAGCGCTCTCCGGCGTGGTGACCGATAACGCCGGCGGCAGGTTAATCAACTGGTCCTCGCGCTCAGCGGCGCGAAAGCGCCAGCCGCGATAGGGCATCGGCGATTCAATGCGGATGATCGGCAGCGCCGCCAGATCGCGCGGCCGCTGCGGCTCGCCGTATTTCGCCAGCAGCGCCGGATGGGCGCAGGCCACAATGCGCATCCTGCCGAGGCGGGTGGCCACCATGCTGCTGTCCGCCAGGTCGCCTATCCTCACCGCCAGATCGATATGGTCGCCCACCAGGTCGGCGTTACGATCGCTGAGCAGCAAACGGACGTGAATCTGCGGGTAACGGGCGATAAATTCAGCGATCACCGGGAGAACGTGCTGGCGTCCAAACATTGTCGGCGCAGAGATCACCAGCTCGCCTTTCGGTTCCTGATACTCGCCCGTCGCCTGGCGTTCGGCGTTTTCCACCTCCTCAAGGATCCGCCGCGCGGCAGCGACATAATCGACCCCGGCGTCGGTGAGCGTCAGTTTGCGGGTGGTCCGCGCCAGCAGGCGCACCCCCAGCGCGTTCTCCAGCTCGCCGATATGGCGGCTGACGGTGGTCAACGGCATATTCAGCGCCCGCGCAGCCGCCGACATACTCCCCAGCTCGGTCACTTTCACCAGCAGCGCCATCGCGCTTAATCGATCCATTATTCTCCCGATTTTTGGAAAGATGATTGCCACTAAACCAGTATTATCATTTTTCGCAGTACAGTCCATGATGGCGCCAGACAACAGGAGGCGCTATGGCAGCAACCTTTCTCGATATCGCCATCACCCCGGACGTGATGGATGTGCAGCATGAAATGGGCAGCGACCAGCTGTGGCAAACGCCGCACAGCCGCCGCCAGGCCGACCGCTTCGGCGACAGCGAAGCGGGGATGATCGCCACCCGCGACAGCTTTTATCTGGCGACGGTGTCGCAGAGCGGCTGGCCCTACATTCAGCATCGCGGCGGCCCGCCGGGGTTTCTGCATCTGCTGGACGATACCACCCTGGCGATGGCGGATTTCGGCGGCAACCGTCAGTACATCACCACCGGCAACCTGCGCGGCAGCGACCGGGCCTGCCTGTTTTTGATGGATTATCCGCGCCGTGCCAGGCTGAAAATCTACGCCACCGTCGAGGTCGTGGCGGCAGAGAACCACCCGCCGCTGCTGGCGCAGGTGGCGCCGGCCAACTATCGCGCCCGCATCGAGCGCCTGTTTCTTTTTCATCTGCAGGCGTTTGACTGGAACTGCCCGCAGCACATTACGCCGCGCTACAGCGAGCAGCAGGTGGCGGAGTACAGCCAGAACCTGCAGCAACGTATTCATGACCTGGAGCAGGAGAATCAGCGCCTGCAGCAGCAATTAGCCCGCAGAGGAGAGTCAGCATGACCGAACAACGTCCCCCGTTACCGCCGTTTACCCGCGACAGCGCTATTCAGAAGGTCCGCGCCGCGGAAGATGGCTGGAACAGCCGCGATGCCGAAAAGGTCGCTCTGGCCTACACCATGGACAGCGAATGGCGCAACCGCAGCGAGTTTGTCCACGGCAGGGGGCAAATTGTCGAATTCCTGCAGCGAAAATGGCGTAAAGAGCAGCAATATCGGCTGATTAAGGAGCTGTGGGCATGGCAGGAAAATCGCATCGCCGTGCGCTTCGCCTATGAGTGGTGCGACGACAGCGGCAACTGGTTTCGCTCGTACGGCAATGAAAACTGGGAGTTTGATCAGCACGGGCTGATGCAGACGCGCTACGCCTGCATCAACGACCTGCCGATCGCCGAAAGCGAGCGCCTGTTCCACTGGCCCCAGGGGCGTCGCCCGGACGATCATCCGGGGCTCAGCGACCTGGGGCTGTAAAACCGGCGCTGCGCGACGGATTAATCGGCTTTCGGGAAGTCGACCACCGTGTCGTTAACCCGGTTCACCATATTTGTGAACAAGATTGCGCTGATGGCGCTGATAATCTCAATCACCTGCTGGTCGCTAAAACCGGCGTTGCGCAGCGCGGCGACGTCGGCTTCCGGCAGCGTGCCGGTGGTGGTCACCAGCGTCTGCGCAAATTTCACCAGCGCATCAAGCTGTGCCTCTTCCGCATACTCCCCGCGGCGCAGGGCGTGGATCTGTTCGCTGCTGAAGCCGGCTTTTTTCGCCATCAGCGTATGTGCGGCCAGGCAGTAGTCACAGCCGGTGGCTTCGCTGACCGACAGGTTAATGGCTTCCAGCTGTTGGGCGCTGAGGCTGCCTTTATGTAGCATCGCATTGTGCGCCAGCGCCTGCTGCAGCGCGGCCGGCGAGTGGCCGCCGATGGTCAGGTAGGCATTCGGCACTTTGCCCATCGCTTTTTTGATCCCGGCGAAAATATCGGCGGCTTTGCCGGTGGCGTCTTGTTCACGGATATCAGCTAAACGGCTCATGGTTAACTCCTGTTGTTTTCGAGGGTGTGTGTTGGCATTGGGGTCATCTTAGGCGGTTGCCGCATGCTAGACTGGCGGTCTTCGTCTCACCTTTTTGTCTTATCGTCTCAGGAGAAGCATGGACAGTCTCAGTCATCTGCTGGCGCTGCTGGCGCCGCGCTGCGAAGTGAACCTGCACTGTCGCTTCGGCGGCCGCTGGCAGGCCGGTCACCAGCAAATGCGCAGCGGCGTGGTGCCATGGCACGTGGTGCTGCGCGGCGAGGGGCGGCTCAACGTCGGCGGCCAGACCCATCACCTGCGCGCGGGAGATGTGGTCCTCCTGCCGCACGGTTCGCCGCACCTGATGGAGAGCCTGGTGGAGTGGGGCCAGGTGCTGCCGGTGGCGCATCGCTTTAACGGCACGGTGACGGAAATGCGCGCCGGCCCGGCGGAGGGGGCGCTGGAGATGCTGTGCGGCGAATTCTATTTTGGTCCGCACGTCAGCTGGCTGTTCACTGAGGCGTCGACGCTGATCCATCTCCATACCGATGCGCGCGAAGACTGCCCGGAGCTGCAGCCGTTGCTTAACATACTGGTCCGCGAAAGTCTGGCGCAGCGTCCCGGCGGCAGCGCTATCGTGCGCAGCCTCGGCGATACGCTGCTGGTGCTGCTGCTGCGCATGCTGCTTGGCGAGCAGCAGCCGCCAGGCGGGCTGCTGCGTCTGATGAGCGATGAGCGCCTGATGCCGGCGGTGCTGGCGGTGATGGCGACCCCGGAGCAGCCGTGGACGCTGGAAACCATGGCCGCCCGCGCCTTTCTGTCGCGGGCCACCTTTGCCCGCCATTTTGCCCGCGTTTATCACCTGACGCCGCAGGCGTGGCTGTCGCAGCTGCGAATGGCGCTGGCCGCCCGGCTGCTGCGCCTGGAGCGTCAGACCAACCTCGAGGTCATTGCCGAACGCTGCGGCTTTCAGTCGCTGGCGTCCTTCTCGAAGCGCTTCAAAATGCGCTATGGCGTGACGCCGGGCGAGTGGCGACGGGGCTAGCGCTTCGCGCCTGGCGAAGATGATTTTATTTCCGGTTGCGCGGTTTGCTGTTTATTACCCCACCCGAAAGTCGCTATAGTTTTGCACGAAAAAAACAACGACAGTCAGGACGGACAGGGTGAAGAGGATGAGATTACGTTTACGTGCCGCCGCCGCGGTAATGCTGGCGGGTCTGGCGCTGGTCGGCTGCGACCAAAAGGGTAATGAAGCGAAGCACATTAAGGTCGGCGTGATTAACGGCGCTGAACAGGATGTGGCGGAAGTGGCGAAGAAAGTGGCCAAAGAGAAGTATGGTCTGGAGGTTGAGCTGGTGGGGTTCAGCGGCTCGCTGTTGCCTAACGAATCGACCAACGCCGGGGATCTGGACGCCAACGTCTTCCAGCATCGGCCTTTCCTTGAGCAGGACAACAAAGCGCATAACTACCATCTGGTGGCGGTAGGCAATACCTTCGTCTTCCCGATGGCCGGCTATTCGCGCAAGATAAAGTCAGTCGCCGAACTGAAAGACGGCGCGACGATCGCTATCCCCAACGACCCGACCAACCTCGGGCGGGCGCTATTGCTGCTGCAAAAAGAGAAGCTGATAACCCTCAAAGCCGGTACCGGCCTGCTGCCGACGGCGGTGGATATCACCGACAACCCGCATCATCTGAAAATTATGGAGCTGGAAGGGGCGCAACTGCCGCGCGTACTCGACGATCCTAAAGTCGACGTGGCCATCATCAGCACCACCTACCTGCAGCAAACCGGGCTGTCGCCGGTTCGCGATGGCATCTTTATCGAAGATAAAAACTCGCCCTACGTGAACATCATCGTGACCCGTGAAGACAATAAAGACGCGGAAAACGTGAAGGAGTTTATGCAGTCGTACCAGTCGCCGGAGGTGGCGAAGGCGGCAGAGACTATTTTCAACGGCGGCGCGGTGCCGGGCTGGTAAGCCAACTTACAGGGAGAGGCGCGTATGGTACGCCAACGGCAGGCCGATCTGCTGCTGATTGCCGCGACGGTGATTGCCGCCTGCGGCTGGATTTTTTCCCGCGAGGCGATCGCCGGCATGCCGGTATTCGCGTTCCTTGGGCTGCGCTTTTTCTTCGCCGCGCTGCTGCTGCTGCCGTTTTGCCGCGGGTTTCGCCCGCAAAAGCAGCACTGGCCAAAGCTCATCATCAGCGGGCTATGGTTTGCGCTCAACCTCTGCCTGTGGATCTACTCGGTCTCCACGACGGCGTCGCTCGGCGAAGGGGCGTTTATCATGAGCCTGTCGATGATGTTCGTCCCGCTGACCGCGTGGGTGATGATGAAGGTGCGTCCGCCGCGGGCCTGGTGGGAGTGCCTGCCGATCGCGGTGGTGGGCCTGGGCCTGCTCAGCCTGCACATGCCGATAGTCTTCCATCCCAGCCAGGGCTGGTTTTTGCTGACGGCGCTGGTGCAGTCCATCTGGTTCTGTTACACCAGCCGCTGCGCGCGCGAAGTACCGCTGATCCCCCTGACCACCGTGCAGCTGGCGATCACTGGTATCGTCGGGTTGACCCTCTCCGCTGCCGTTGAACGCTGGGACCAGCCGATGACTCTGCCGACCTTCGGCTGGCTGGTGGCCAGCATTGTCATCGCCACCAGCCTGCGCTTCGGTCTGCAGATGAAGGGGCAGAAGTACGCGGCGGTGGCCAGCGCGGCGATCATTATGGTGCTCGAACCGCTGCTGACGGTCATTGCCGCCGCGCTGTGGTATGGCGAACAGCTGCCGCTGCAGAAGATTATCGGCGGCGTGCTGATCCTGGTTGCCCAGCTGTGGTTCCGCTGGCGGATGCTTAAGCCGTAGCCTGCCCGGTGCGCGGTTGCGCCATCAATTGCAGCAGCGGCACCAGCGACAGCCCGTCCGGCATTTCGCCGCGGGCGATCAGCTGGTTTATCTCCTCAAAGGTAAACCAGCCGGTTTCCATCACTTCATCCTGATCCGCATCCATACCCACCCAGCGTAAACCGGTGGCCAGCCAGGTGATAAACAGCTGGTCGCTGCTGCCGTAGGAGGGGTTGAAGCGCATGATCTCCTCGACGCGTTGCGCCTGCCAGCCGGTCTCTTCCCGCAGCTCGCGCAGCGCGGCCGCCGCCGGATCTTCCCCTTCGTCAACGCCGCCTGACGGAATGGCCCACACCACCTTGTCGATCAGGTAGCGGTAGTGGCGAATCAGCAGCACTTTGTCATCCTGGATAGCCACAATCCCCACCGCCGGGCGCGGATAGTGAATGGCGTAAAAGTCGCGGCGCTCGCCGGGGGCGATATCAATACCCACCTTGCGCATGCTGAACCACGGCGTCTCGGCGATGACCTGCGGGTCGTGCATATCGGCGGCGGTCAGTTTTTTCTTCATCCTGCCACTCCTGTCAAAAATGGAGCCTTCAGAACAACATAGCCGGAGGCGGATAGCAATCGCCGCAGGTTGGCCCGATTTCATCGATCCTTGCCCAAATGCCCCTATTGCGCCAGGCTGGTACTCAGTACGATGTTCGTCAAATCACCCCCCCTGAGGAGCGCCAACATGAACATCACCCATATCCGTAACGCGACCCAGATTATTGAATACGCCGGGAAAAAGTTTCTGATCGATCCGATGCTGGCGGACAAGGGCGCCTGGCCGGGTTTTCCGGGCACCGCGCGCAGCGAGCTGCGCAACCCGCTGGTAGCGCTGCCTTTTTCCCGCGATAAAATCATCGACGTTGACGCGGTGATCGTCACCCATACCCATGACGATCACTGGGACGAGGCGGCGATCGCCGCGATCCCGAAAACCCTGCCGGTGTTCGTCCAGCACGAAGCCGACGGCGCGTTGCTGCGCAGCCAGGGTTTCCAGGATATCCGCCTGCTGACGGCAGACAGCGAATTTGCCGGCGTGCGCCTGCTGAAAACCACCTCCGGCCAGCACGGCAGCGATCGCACCTACGCGGTGCCGGCGATGGCCGAACGCCTGGGCGAGGCCTGCGGCGTGCTGTTTCGCCATCCGCAGGAGAAGACGCTGTGGCTGGTGGGGGATACCATCTGGCGTGATGAAATTGCAGCCGACCTGCTGAAGCTGCGCCCGGACGTGGTGGTCCTCAACGCCGGCTACGCCCACGTCATCGGCTTTGGCCCGATTATCATGGGCAAAGAGGATCTCCTGAACGTACACTTCACCCTGCCGGAAGCGAAAATCATGGCGATTCACCTGGAAGCGGTCAACCACTGCCTGGTGAGCCGGGAAGAGATGCGCCAGTATGCGCTGGATAATCAGATAGCCGAGGTAGTGTGTATCCCGCAGGATGGGGAAACCGTGGTTTATTAACGTGCGCAAGGGGAAGGAACGATGAAACTCACCGACGTGGCGATTGTTGCCGTAGAGGGCTTTAGCCCGTTTCATTACGCCGTTCCCTGCATGCTGTTTGGCGATTCGGTCTCTGAAAGCAAACGCTTTAACCTGCACATTTGCGCCGAGCGGCCGGGGCTGCTGCGCGCCCGCGACGGCTTTGCGCTGTACGCCAGCGGCGATTACGCCGTGCTGGAACAGGCGGATATCGTGGTGGTGCCTTACTGGGGCGAGGTTGACCGCCGCCCGCCGCAGGCGCTGCTTGATAGCCTGGTGCGGGCCCGGAATAACGGCGCGGAAATCGTCGGTCTGTGCCTCGGCGCGTTCGTCCTGGGCTACGCCGGGCTGCTGGACGGGAAACGCGCGGCGACCCACTGGGAGTTTGAGCAGGATTTTCAGCGCCGGTTTCCGCAGGTGCGGCTGGATATCAACGCCCTGTACGTCGACGACCAGCGGATCATTACTTCGGCGGGCACCGCGGCGGCGCTGGACTGTTGCCTCTACATCATCCGCCAGCGTTTCGGCAGCCTCGCGGCCAACCAGATCGCCCGGCGGCTGATTGTTTCGCCGCACCGCGAGGGCGGCCAGGCGCAGTTCATCGCCCAGCCGGTGCCGAAAAACACCCGCGATGCGCGAATCAACTGCCTGCTGGATTATCTGCAGCAGCATATTGCCGAGCCGCATAATCTCGATTCGCTGGCGCGGGTGGTGGCGATGAGCCGCCGCAGCCTGACCCGCCACTTCGCCCGGGCGACCGGGATGAGCATTACCGACTGGCTGACCGCCGAACGCCTGCGCCGCAGCCAGAACCTGCTTGAGGCGGGCGATCTGCCGGTTGAGCAGGTGGCGGAGGCGGTGGGTTATCTCTCTGCCGTCACCTGGCGTCAGCAGTTTAAAGCGCGCTTTGGCGTCAGTCCGACCGAATGGCGGCGCACCTTTCGCCGCGGCGCTTAGCCGGCGAGGGTCGCGCTGTCGATCACGAAGCGGTATTTCACGTCACCCTTGACCATTCTTTCCCAGGCTTCGTTGATCTCATCGCCGCGGATCAGTTCGATATCGGCGACGATGCCGTGTTCAGCGCAGAAGTCGAGCATCTCCTGAGTTTCCGCGATCCCGCCAATCATCGACCCGGCAATCGACCGGCGGCGGATGATCAGATTGAACACTTCCGGCGACGGATGCGGCGTGGCCGGAGCGCCCACCAGCGTCATGGTGCCATCGCGCTTCAGCAGCGTGGTGAAGGCATCGAGATTATGCGGCGCCGCCACGGTGTTGAGGATGAAATCGAAGCTTTTGACGTGGGCCGCCATTTCGTCTTCGTTACGCGACACCACCACCTCATCGGCGCCCAGCGCTCTGGCCGCATTACGCTTGGATTCGGAGGTGGTAAAGGCCACCACGTGAGCCCCCATGGCGTGGGCCAACTTGATTCCCATATGCCCAAGGCCGCCGATGCCGACCACGCCGACTTTTTTACCCGGCCCGGCGTGCCAGTGGCGCAGCGGCGAGTACGTCGTGATCCCGGCGCACAGCAGCGGCGCGACGGCGGCCAGCTGCGCTTCGGGATGGGTTATCCGCAGCACGTAGTGTTCTTTAACCACGATCTGCTGTGAATAGCCGCCCAGGGTGTGGCCCGGCGCGTCCTGGGTCGGTCCGTTGTAGGTCAGCACCATATGGTCGCAGTAGTTCTCCTGCCCCTCAGCGCACTCCTCGCACTGTTGACAGCTATCGACCATGCAGCCGACGCCCACCAGATCGCCGACGGCGTAGCGCGAGACAGCGTCGCCGACCGCGGTGACCCGGCCCACAATTTCATGCCCCGGCACGCAGGGATAGAGCGTTCCCGCCCATTCCGATCGCGCCTGGTGGAGATCGGAGTGGCAGACGCCGCAGTAGGCGATGGCGATCTGCACATCCTGCGGCCCCGGTTCGCGGCGGGTGATGGCCATTGATTCCAGCGGCTGGCTGGCGGAGTAGGTACCTATAGCGTTGATCAGCATAGCGAAACCTCTTGATCGAATAGAGCGGGAGATGGATGCGGGTGGTCAGTGGCATCGATAAGGGTAGCCTGGACTGGGAGAGATGCGAGGGGGAAAGCGGCATCAGGCACGGCGTAAGCGAGCGAGTCACCGGAGCCGCAATTTATAAGACAGGTTTATCATTTAAGCGACTAAGCCGTATAAATATTTACGAAGATTATTGTTTTTTAGTGATGTGAAATCGAGGTAAACCGCTTATGCCGATAATAATGCTTACACTCTTTTTATTATGGAAACGACTTGGTTTTTATTCATGATTGCGCGTGTTGATACTATTACCGCTGAAAATCATGCCCTTCAACCTGACTTAATGACACAACACGATGTCGAAACCTGACGCCAACGGCCAGAATTCCCGGTCATTACCCTCTTTTTTTTATGGACGACGAACAAAACCGTTACCTGCGGTGGAATCCTTATTATCCGCGTTCCGGCCTGTCAGCACCCCTTTTGAACTGGCGCAGTCAAACTATTACCATTTTCCCTTGGCCCAAAGCGAATCCGGCTTCATTCTCCTCGAAGAAGGCGTGGCTTCAGTTTGCTTTGCGGAAAATCAACTGGTGATATCGACGATCCTCGCCCCGGCAATATTGGGATTAATTGATAATTATGGCGTGTTTAACGGGCTCCCGGATAAACGCCACTGTTCTCTGTTTGCTGAGACGGATTTAAGCGGGCGCTGGATAGCGCATCAGGCCGCGGTCAATATCCTGAATGAGAAAAACCTGTGGCAGGAGATGGCCCATATCCTGACGCAGCGGTTGATGGTGTTGAGCATGCGCGAGCAGGAGCTGCTGGGGGTGGACTCTTACCAGATGGTGCGCATCCTGTTAATGGAGCTGGCGGTCTATTCGGAGACGTATCGTAGACAGATCAATGTATTAAGGTTTATCCAGCGGCGTACCAACCTGTCGCGTAGCCGCATTATGTCGATTCTGTCGGAGCTGCGCAAAGGCGGTTATATTATTATCCACCGCGGGGTGTTGATGACTATCGCCCAACCGCTTCCCGCCAATTTTTGAGCCTGGCAGGCGAAGGGCGTGATTTGTCGCCCCCCACCTGCTGGTCCGCTTAGGGCTCAATCGGCGTCAGGTAGTCCAGCCGCAGCGGCTCAGCCAGCAGACGCTCCATCTGCATAACAAACGCCTGAAAATAGGGCATCTCTACATGCGCATCAAGGGCGTCCTGCCCACGCCACGCTTCGCGCATGTAGAAAGTGTCCGGCGCGTCGCGCAGCTGGAACAGCGCGTAGTCGAGATTGCCTGGCTCCTGTCTCGTCGGCAGGAGCAGCTTCTGCAGGGCCTGGCGCAGCGCGTCCGTTTGGCCTGGTTTCGCCTTGAGCACGGCGAGCAGGGTTATCATCTTAAAATCCCTCCAGCACAATCTTGCCCACCGCGCGTCCGGTTTCCAGCTGGCGATGCGCTTTCTGCAGATTGTCGGCAGTGATGGCGCCGTAGTGTTCGCCGAGGGTGGTTTTGATCGTGTGGTTGTCGATCAGGGCCGCCACGCGGGTCAGCAGCTGATGCTGGGCGATCATGTCATCCGTCTCAAACATTGAGCGGGTGAACATAAATTCCCAGTGCAGGGAGAGGCTTTTGGCTTTCAGCGGCACCACGTCCAGGGTCTCCGGATCATCAATCAGCGCCAGCTTGCCCTGCGGGGCGAGGGCGTCAATCAGCGCGTTGAAGTGCTGGTCGGTGTTGGTCAGGCTGGCGACATGGGTCACCGCGTTGATGCCGATACGCGCCAGCTCGTCGGCGAGCGGCTTGCTGTGATCGATAACATGGTGCGCGCCCGCCTCGCGGACCCACCGTTGACTCTCCGGACGCGAGGCGGTGCCGATCACCGTCATGGCGGTCAGTTTGCTGGCCAGCTGGGTCAGGATCGAGCCCACGCCGCCCGCCGCGCCGACGATCAGCAGCGTGTCGCCCGCGTTACCGCCTTCCGTGACGCCGAGACGGTGAAACAGCAGCTCCCAGGCGGTGATCGCCGTCAGCGGCAGCGCGGCGGCGGAGGCGTTATCGAGGGTGCGCGGTTTGTGCGCCACCAGGCGCTCATCCACCAGCTGATATTCACTGTTGCTGCCGGCCCGGCCCAGGGCGCCGGCGTACCAGACCTCATCGCCTGGCGCGAACAGCGTCACTTCCTCGCCGACGGACTGCACCACGCCAACGGCGTCCCAGCCCAGCACCCGCGGCGTGTCGCCCCGGAAGCCGGCGCGCACTTTGGTGTCTACCGGATTGACCGAGACCGCCTTCACGGCAACCAGCAGGTCACGCCCGTGGGCGGAGGGGACCGGCAGGTCGATCTCGGTTAAAAAAGGGATATTGTCGCCGTCAGCGGCGGCTTGAGTAATGGCGATAGCTTTCATAACTGCTCCGGTCTGTGAATCGGGTGAATAAAGCGATGACGCGATAGTAGACCGGTGCCGGGAGGGGAAAAACGGGTTAACGGCAATAACAGTTATATGCAGAAAGTGAAAATCAGCCCACCTGATAGAAATCGAGCATCACCCCATCCTGAGTACGCCCGCCAGCGCAGATAAACAGCGAGGTGGTTAGCCAGCTGAGCGCGGGGGTATCCACCTCGAAGGTGGGGACGGTGCGAAAATAGATATCTTCCGGCGGAATAGTGCTAAAAAAGCGCATATCGTCGGCGAACAGTTGGTCATGATAGTGGGCCGGCACCCGGCGGATACCGTTGTTTTCCACGTACACCGTCCCTTCCTCCACCTGCAGGGCATAGCGGGCGGATAGCCTGCATGTGCCGTCGGGCCCGATAATCTGGCTATCGACGCCGCCGGGCAGCACGTGGCCGCGTAGTTGACCCGAGACGCTGCCGCCGAGAATCGGGATCAGCTGGCGCTTGCCGGTCTGCGGACTGCGGGAGACTATCACCGGTTTATCAACCTGGATGGTAATGGAAAAACAGTGTCTCAGTTCGGGGGTCATCATGGCTCTCCTGTTTCGGTTGGCAACGACACGCGGCCTTTGCGTCAGTGTAACGGGTTTGCAGGAGACAAAATAACGCAGGGTTTGAATGAAAATGATTGGCTGAGATGATGGGTTTTGCGACTCAGTTTGGTTGGGCGTGGCTGTGGGCGAGCAGAGGCAAACTGGCGGAAGATCACAGGAGTTGAACCTGCCCGGGACCGCTGGCGGCCCCAACTGGATTTGAAGTCCAGCCACCTCACCGGAGATGACGATCTTCCGCGCCTCGATTGCTACATGGAGGCGGGGCGCATTATAGCTACTTTCAGCCGTTTACCACATACCTGAACGCACTTTTTTACTGTTAAAACTGGACTTTGCAGAACAGTCTGAGACAAATCCGTTCAAAATCCAAGAGTTACACTTTTTCATACTCTTTTCAGGCTAACGCGATCGCAAAATACATGAAACATATTCTGATAATGACCTAATTCATCTTCCTGCGGCAAAGGCTGATAAAAAATGTAACCGGTACCCATCTGTGGTGCCGCCAAGGGAATTGTGCCCATATGAAAGATCCTGTTTTGTCCGTCAAAGAGAAAATTGGCTACGGCATCATGGGCGACGGCGCCACCCTCCCCATTATTCTCGCCTTGTTCACCCTCGTTCCGGCGGAGAGGGTTTTTTTATTCCATTTTTGTACAAAAAGTAACATTCATTTCAGTCTGGTGACTCAGGCCGCAGACGCTATTCCTGAACGGTGATAGCGTATGCTGCCGCTGAGAGGAGCCCGCCATGGACTTAGAAAATATCTTTCGTGACGTGAAGCTAAGCAAAACGGAAATGACCGTGCTGCGCTTTATCCAGAACGACCCGGAGCTGTGTATCCGCCAGGGGATCCGCGCCGTGGCGGAGCAGTGCTACAGTAACCCCTCCTCGCTGGTGCGGTTGGCGAAAAAGCTTAAGTTCAGCGGCTGGCTGGAGCTGGTCTATTTCATCAAGTTCAATATCACCATGCCGAAGCTCGATGTCACCAACGATATCGACTATATGAGCATTCAGCCGGCGGAGGCGCTGACGCCGCTGCTGGCAAGCCTCGCGCAGCAGCGCGTCCTGATCCACGGCAGCGGCTTTTCGCAGCTGATTGCCCAGTATATTTATAACAAGTTTCTCGTCACTGGGGTGAATGCCAGCCTGGCGCTGTGGCCGGATTACGAAATCCTTGAGCAGAAAAACGCCGCTCGCTTCGACTCCATCTGGATCATTTCTAAATCCGGGCGCAGCAGCTCGGCGCTCAACTGGGTGAAGGCCCTGGAGGGGAAGGAGATCAACCTGGTCTGCTTTACCGGTGATTATCAGAGCCCGCTGGCGCAGGCTGCGGATACGGCGTTTATCATTCACGATCCGCAGAAGTTCGACGATGATATTTACTGGAGCAACCCGTTTTTCGGCTACTGCATCCTAGGCTTTGAGCGGCTACTGAAGATGTGGTTTACCCGCGCACCTGGCAATAGGTAGCTCCGCTAAGCGCAGTGCCGCCGGGCAATATATCAGGCGCCGCGCCGCCATGTTGCCGGGTGGCGGCTGCGCCTTACCCGGCCTACGCCTCCAGGTCCGGTCAGTGATTTACCGCCAGGCGGCGAACTGCTTATCGTCGAGATAAGCTTCGACCAGGGTTTTCGCCAGCGACCAGGAACCGATCAGCGGGTGCGCCATCAGCGCCCGCACCGCCAGCGACTTATCCTGCTGCAGGATCGCCGCTACCGCCAGCCGCTCATACTCTTTCACGCAGGAAATCATGTTCTTCTGCGCCGTCGGCACCTTCGTCGGCGTGACCGGCTTGAGGCCCTCCCGGCTCAGGTCGCAGCTGATCTCAATCACGTCGTCAGGGCGCAAAAAGTCGAGCGTGCCATTATTCTGGATCGACACCACGATCCGCTTGGTGGTGGTGCTGTTCACCGCTTCCAGAATATCCAGCGCCACCCCGGCATAGCCGCCGGTGTCCGGCTCTTCGATAAACTGCCGCAGCGTCAGCGGCTCGCGGGTATGAAATTTCTCCTGCCGGGATTCGTTCTGCATATAGCTGTTTTCCCGGCGCAGGTAGTGCTGCATCCAGATATTGAAGGCGGCTTCCGGCTGCGTACTGGCATCCACGGTGCGCAGCGCCTGGCGCATCTCCTGATTGATACGGGCGATCTGCTCCCCGCGCGTTTCGCCTGCCCCCTGAATCGCCTTCAGCGCCTCGTCGCGATAGTAGTAATAATAGAGATATTCGTTGAGTAACTGGTTATCGCACAGCCGCACCAGCTCGGGTGAGAAGTACTGCATCGCGGTCTTCTGGTACAGCGCCGGGCTGGCGATCAGCCGCTCGGTCACCGCTTCCCCGCGCACGGTGAAGTGGGTAAACCAGGAGAAATGGTTCAGCCCATAGCATTCCACGCTCAGGTCGCGCTCCTCACAGCCGAGGATCGCCGGCAGTTCACGAATCAGCTCGGAAGGCGCATCGCAGATCCCATAGACCCGACGCTTAAAGCCGGACTTGACGATCGCTTCCGTCACCAGGCCTGACGGGTTGGTAAAGTTAAACAGAATGGCGTCTTCGGCGGCATGGGCTTCGATCAGCCGGCAATAGTCGAGGATCGCCGGGATCGAGCGCATGGCCATCGCGAAGCCGCCGGCGCCGGTGGTCTCCTGGCCGAGGGTGTTATGTTGCAGCGCAATGCGCTCGTCGCGAATGCGGCTTTCATCGCCGCCGACCCGCAGGGTGGTAATAATATAATTGGCGTTTTGCAGCGCCGCGACCGGGTCGGTGGTGGTCGTGAAATGAATATCCGGGCGAATGGTCGTAAATACATAGCGGGCAATTTCGCCGAATATCGCCAGATTATCCGCAGAGTTATCGAGAAAAACCACCTCCGTTAAACCAATGCGGTGAGCATTATAGGCCAGAGATTTCGCTAAAAATGCAGAGCGAACGCCGCCCCCGCCTAATACGGTTAATTTCATACAAACTCCTCATTAATTTTCTGCTAACCAGTTATCAACCCGGGAACGTACCTGTCCCACTTTTACGCCATAAATAACCTGAACTTCATTACGATTGCGCACCACGCCGTTGGCACCGGTATTTTTTAATTGCGCGTCATCAACTTGCGCCATATCGCGCACGGCTACGCGCAGACGTGTAAAACAATTATCGACGGAGAGAATATTCTCCTTGCCCCCGAGGCCGCGGATAATGTCATCGGTAATCGACTGCGGCTGCGCGACTTTCTGGCGGTACTCCGCTTTGCTGTAGAGCTTCACGTTCTCGTCATCTTCCCGGCCCGGCGTTTTCAGATTCAGCTTCACCACCAGGGTGCGGAAAATCACGTAGTAGACGGCGAACTGGCCGATCCCGATAAGGACATATCCCGGCCAGCGCGTTAAGGAGACCGGCAGCGGCAGGTTATAGATCAGAAATTCGATCAGGCCCGATGCGCCCCAGGGGCGTACGGTGAAGAGGTCGCAAATGGCCTGCGAGGCGGCGGTTAACGTCGCATGGATCACCCACAGCAGCGGCGAGACAAACAAAAAGGTGAACTCAATCGGCTCGGTGATGCCGGTCAGCATGGAGGTGATAATCGCCGGCAGCAGAATCGCCTTAGCCATTACTTTTTTCTCCGGCTTCGCGGTGTGGTAGAACGCCAGCGAGGCGCCGGCGAGGCCGAAGATGGTGGTCATCCCTTGCTGTGAGAAGCGTAGGGCCTCATTCATCACCGGGGTCAGATCCGGGTGGCGCATATAGGCGAGGAAAATGGCCTGGGTACCCGAGACCACCTGGCCGTCCACGTTCAGGGTGCCGCCAATCTGGGTGAGCTGGAAGGGGGACCAGACAAAATGGTGCAGGCCGGTCGGGATAAGAAATTTTTCAAAGAAACCATAGACGAAGACCCCGGCGACCCCGGCATTTTTCATAAAGCCGGTGAGGGCGGAGATGCCGTGGGTCATAAACGGCCAAATCCAGGTAAAGGCGATGGCGTAGAAGATAACCACCGGCGTCATCGCCACCAGCGTCAGCTTGGCGCCGCCGTACATCGACAGCGCGCCGGGCAGGTCAATGGTAGAGACTTTATTGTGCACCCACGCGATGGTGCAGCCGAGAATAATGCCAAGGAAAACGCCCATATCCACCACCACAAAGCCCAGCAGCTGGGTTTGCCCGGTGCCATAATATTCACCGTTAATTTTTTCGGCGAGTCCGTGAGTGTGTTCCAGCCAGGAGTGGTTGGCGCCAAGAAACATAATGAAGCACATCACCGCAACCAGCGCGACTTCGGTTTTTTTATCTTTTGCCAGACCATAGCTAATGCCGACGCAAAATAATAAGCCGAGGTTGCCAAATAAAGGCCAAAAGGTGTCGCCGAGCATCTGCCCAAGCTGGTGCAGGAAACTGGTTTCAGCAATTAATGTCGGATTAGTTAATACTGAACTGAGGGCCAGAATTAAGCCAATGACCGGCAAGAACAATACGGCGCCGATCATGGCCCGGGAGAATTTTTGCATATTCTCCAGAATACGCTGACGTATTTCAGGCATGATTGATCCTTTTATATTTTTGTAGGGACAGGGAGCGGTTTTTTATCGACTTCCAGTATTTTGGTTATAGCAACTCTGATATTTGAAGGGAACCAGTAGCGGTAAATAGGCACAGATAGCCGCTTATTGCACACAGGTTTCAGAATGCCTGCAAACCCTCTCCCTGACAGGGAGAGGGCGTAGCCAGAGCGGCGTTTTTGCTGAGAAGCCTTCCCTCTCCCGTGGGGGAGAGGATGATGGGATATCGCTATGGCGTGACGGGAGCGGGCGCTGGCGCGGCGGGGGCGGTATTGACCTCGCCGTTGCGCATCGTTTGCGCCACCTGCTGTTTCTCCATGTTCACGGCGCTAAGCTGTGCGTTGACCGTCGGCTTGAGCGGGGCATCGGCCTGCACGCTGCCGCTGGCGGTCAGCTGGAGATTGCCATCCCCGCTGATGGGGAGCGAAGGCCAGCCCCAGGCCTGCAGAATATTCAGCGGCACGCCGCGGCCGTTCAAGCTCAGATTGACCTGGCGCTGCGGCAGCTGGGATACCGCGGCGGTGGCCTGCAGGATACCGCGCTCGGTGAACGCGCTGAGCTCAGTGATATTGAGCGTCGACGCCGTGGCGCTCAGCTTGAGTGAAGGGCGGCGCACGTCAATTCGGTTAAAAGTCGCCGCCGCGGCGTTCAGCGTCGCACTACCGTTCCACACCCCCCAGCTGCCGTTTTTCACCAGCTGAAGCTCGCCGCCATAGCCATCGAGAGCGGTAATTTGCCATGGGAAGGCAGGGTCCACATCGATGATCAGGTTGCGGCTGGCGCTGAATTTTTTCAGCGTCAGGCTTTGCAGCCAGGCCGGCAGCGGCGTCATCCACAGCGGCTTCCAGTTCGCCGGCAGCGTGTACTCCAGCCCGGCGAAGGCGGTGTCGTCGAGCACCAGCGCGTTACCGGCGCGCAGCCAGTTGCCGGAGGTTCGCACCATGCCGCCCTCCCAGCGCGAGGAGAACTGGCGCAGGGCAATACCCTGGGGTGAAAATTCGGCATTCACGATCGGGTCGAAAAAGTGCAGCGAGCCGTAGATAAATTCGCTGGCATTCATCGACAGCGTGCCGTCCTGGCTCTGCCAGTCGCCGTGACTGAGCGTCAGGTTGCGCAGGTTCAGGTCGAGGTCGGTTACCGCCCAGTCCGGCCCCTGCAGGCGGGCGTCGGTGATATCCAGGCGGCCAATCTGCAGAGAGGGGACCGTGGTTAACGGCGCGAAAAAGTCGGCCAGCGAGGCGGCGCTCTGCAGTCGGATCTCATTTAGCTGAAGGTTATCCACCAGCCAGCTGCCGTCGGCGCTGCGTTTCGCATTGCCGGTTAAGGTGCCGCGGGCGACATCGGCGCCGAGGGTGGAGAGGGTGACCTCGCCCTGATCAATTTTGCCCTGAATCAGGACGTTGCTGGCTTCGACGCCGTTGAGCGTCATTGAACCCGCGCTCATCTGGATCTGCGCCGTTTTCCCCAGCACATTGCCTGCCTCCGGCGCCCATGGGCTGACGCCGCCGGTGACGCGCTGCGCGCTGAGCGCCCAGCCGGTTTCCGGACTATTGAAAGCCATATTGCGCAACATCAGCCGGTCGGCAGCGAACGGCAGGTCGGCTGAGTGGGGGGACAGATTCAGGGTGCCGTCGTTAAGGACAATCTCATCCGCATGCAGCGGGTCGCTAAACTGGCGGGTGCTGAAACCAATATCGACCGTTTTCGCCACCAGGGTTGCCGGCTTGCCTTCCCGGCCAAAGGTGACGTTTTGCAACTGCACATGCAGAGGGGAGGAGAAATCATGATCCATCGCATCGAAGGAGACCTGCCAGCCGGTACCATTGCTGAGCCAGGCGCTGGCCTGGCGGGCGCCCCAGTGGGTTTGCAGCAGGAACCACGCGCCAACCATGACGAGCAGCAGAGCGACTAGCAGCCAGAGAATCAGCTTTCCAAGAAATTTCATGGTCTTCCATTCTGTGAGATGCACATAACCGTGTTATGCCCGATTTAGGCGCACTTCTCAAGGCAGGCGTGGTTTATTTCCGTGACGGAGCAGGCGGTGGAGGACAACAGGGGTGCGTCCCGGCCGATGGCACGACCGGGGGCGCGTTAAATCAGGCTTTTTCTGGCGGGAAAATTAAATTCAGAACAATCGCCGTGATACCGCCGGCGGCGATGCCGGAGGAGAGCAGATTCTTCAGCCAGTCCGGCGCGAACTGCAGGATCAACGGCTGTTGCGATACGCCGAGGCCCACCGCCAGCGACAGGGCGATAATCAGGATCGCCCGGCGATTCAGCGGCTCGCGGGAGACGATGCGCACGCCGGACGCGGCGATGGTGCCGAACATCACCAGCGTGGCGCCGCCGAGCACCGGCTCAGGGATATGCTGTACGAAACCGCTCACCGCCGGGAACAGCCCGAGGACGATCAGCATCAGCGCTACCACAAAGCCGACGTAGCGGCTGGCGACACCGGTCAGCTGGATCACGCCGTTGTTCTGGCCGAAGCAGGAGTTCGGGAAGGTGTTGAAGACCGCGGAAACAAAGGAATTGAGGCCGTTAGCCAACACGCCGCCTTTCAGGCGTTTCATATACAGCGGACCGGAGACCGGCTGCTCGGAGACATCGGAGGTGGCGGTGATATCGCCGATGGTTTCCAGGGAGGTGATCATAAACACCAGCATCAGCGGCAGCAGCAGGCTCCAGTCGATGCCGAGGCCATAGTACAGCGGCGTCGGAACAGTGATGAGGCTGCTGTTGGTCGGGGCGGTGTTGGCCGGCAGCATATCGAGGAACCACGCCGCCAGATAGCCCGCCGCCATGGCAATCACCAGCGAAGCGATGCGCAAATAGGGATTACGCTGGCGGTTGAGAATGATGATCAGCGCCAGCACGATGCCCGCCAGCAGCAGGTTCTTCGGCGCGCCGAAGGTGTGGTCGGCCATCGCCGCGTAGCCGCCGCCGATGGAGGTCAATCCGACCTGAATCAGCGACAGGCCGATAATCATCACCACCACGCCGGAGACCAGCGGGGTAATGATGCGGCGCGCCAGATGCAGGACGCGGGAGAGAACCATTTCCGTGCAGCTGGCCAGCATCAGGGTGCCGAACAGGGCGGCCATCATTGTCGGGACGTCGGCGCCGCCGGTTTTCAGCGCGGTGCCGCCCATGATGAGCGGGGCGACAAAGTTGAAGCTGGTGCCCTGGATGGAGAGCAGTCCGGAACCGACCGGGCCCCAGGCTTTGATCTGAATAATGGAGGCCACGCCCGAGGCGAACAGCGACATGCTGATGATATGTTGAGTATCTTGCGCCGGGAGACCGAGAGCCTGGCAGATTAACAGCGCCGGGGTGATCACCGCGACAAACATCGCCAGCAGGTGCTGGAAGGCGGCGAACAGGGTTTGCGGTAGCGGTGGGCGATCTTCGAGGCGGTAGATTAATTCGCTGGCTGGTTTATGCGCAACCGGTTGCGCATTTTCTGACTCTGCGGTGTTAACGGACATCACAAGCAATCCCAAGGTGGCAAAGCGGGAATTTTATCGGACTGTAGACCAAAAGCAAACGTTTGCCAGCGTTTGCCCATAAAAATTTATGCCGTGAATATGCGCAACGAGATAATTAACATTTTGTATGCTAAATCGCATCATTCAGGATACAAAATATGTTTTTCTGTCATTTTTTCCGTCGTTCTGCGTAAAATCCCCCTCTGACTCCTCATGATGAGAAGCTAAAGACACCAGGAATATCGTCGCGTGTGAATGGATCATGCGCCATAAGGAGCTTTTTATGTTTCATCTCGATACCTTATCGACGCTCGTTGCCGCAACGCTTGTGCTGTTACTCGGCAGAAAACTCGTCCAAACCGTTCCCCTCCTCAAGCAATACACCATTCCTGAACCTGTTGCCGGCGGTCTGCTGGTGGCGCTGGCGCTGCTGGTGCTGAAAAAAAGTATGGATATCGAAATTGATTTCGATATGAGCCTCAAAGATCCGCTGATGCTGGCGTTCTTCGCCACCATCGGGCTTAACGCCAACCTCGCCAGCCTGCGGGCGGGCGGCAAGGTGCTGGGTACCTTTCTGATTGTGGTGGTTGGTCTGCTGCTGCTGCAGAACGCCCTCGGTATCGGTATGGCGAAGCTGCTGGGGCTGGATCCGCTGATGGGTCTGCTGGCCGGCACTATCACCCTTTCCGGCGGCCACGGCACCGGCGCGGCGTGGAGCAAGCTGTTCATTGAGCGCTATGGTTTTGCCAATGCCACGGAGGTGGCGATGGCCTGCGCGACCTTCGGCCTGGTGCTCGGCGGTCTGATCGGCGGCCCGGTGGCGCGTTACCTGGTGAAGCACTCTTCCTCTCCTGACGGGACGCCGGACGATCAGGTGGCGCCGACCGCCTTTGAAAAGCCGGACGTGGGGCGTGTCATCACGTCGCTGGTGCTGATCGAGAGTATCGCCCTGATCGCCATCTGTCTGACGCTGGGCAAGGTGGTTGCGCAACTGCTGGCGGGCAGCGTCTTTGAGCTGCCGACCTTCGTCTGCGTGCTGTTTATCGGCGTGATCCTTAGCAACAGCCTGGCGCTGGCGGGGTTGTATCGGGTGTTCGATCGCGCGGTGTCGGTGCTGGGCAACGTCAGCCTGTCGCTGTTCCTCGCCATGGCGCTGATGAGCCTCAAACTGTGGGAGTTGGCCTCCCTGGCGCTGCCGATGATTATTATCCTGGCGGTCCAGGCGTTGGCGATGGCGCTGTATGCGGTGTTCGTCACCTACCGGATGATGGGCAAAAACTACGATGCCGCGGTGCTGGCGGCGGGCCACTGTGGGTTTGGTCTGGGGGCAACGCCGACGGCGATTGCCAATATGCAGGCGATTACCGACCGTTTTGGCCCGTCGCACATGGCCTTCCTGGTGGTGCCGATGGTGGGGGCGTTCTTTATCGATATCGTCAACGCGCTGGTGATTAAGCTGTTTCTGCTGCTGCCGGTGTTTGGCTGATAAAAACCCGGAGGCGGTGCGCTACCTGATTATGCGGTCTGCGGGCTGTGTAGCCCGGGTAAGGCGTTTACGCCGCAACCCGGGGATACCCCGGGATTTATGCGTTGGCGCGGCTTCTCCCCGGCTCGCGCTGCGCTTAGCCGGGCTACGGGGTGTGCGGCCTGCTGGTTGTATCCCGGCCAAGGCGTTTACGCCGCCAGCCGGGAATACCTCAACAATCTTACGCTTCGTCGTGCTCTTCCCACGCCAGGGCGCGTTTCACCGCTTTCTTCCAGCCGCTGTAGCGATAGTTGCGCTCGGTGGTTTCAATGCCCGGGCGGAATTCGCGCTCAATCACCGCTTTCTCCTGCAGCTCATCAAGGTTCTGCCAGAAGCCGACCGCCAGCCCGGCCAGATAGGCGGCGCCCAGGGCTGTGACTTCGCGCACTTCCGGACGCTCCACACGGGTGCCGAGGATATCGGACTGGAACTGCATCAGGAAGTTGTTGGCCACCGCGCCGCCGTCCACGCGCAGGGCATGCAGACGGATACCGGAGTCAGCCTGCATTGCTTCCAGCACGTCGCGGGTCTGATAGGCGATGGACTCCAGCGTCGCACGGATAATGTGGTTCGAGTTCACGCCGCGGGTGAGGCCGAAAATCGCGCCGCGGGCATACGGGTCCCAGTAGGGCGCGCCAAGACCGGTGAACGCGGGCACGACATACACGCCGTTGGTGTCCTTCACTTTGGTGGCGAAGTACTCGGAGTCGAACGCATCGCTGATGAGCTTCATCTCGTCGCGCAGCCACTGAATGGAGGCGCCAGCCATAAACACCGCCCCTTCCAGAGCGTAGTTCACCTCGCCGCGCGGACCGCAGGCGATGGTGGTCAGCAAACCGTGAGTGGAGGTCACCGCTTTTTCGCCGGTGTTCATCAGCATAAAGCAGCCGGTGCCATAGGTATTTTTCGCCATCCCTTCCTTGACGCACAGCTGGCCGAACAGGGCCGCCTGCTGGTCACCGGCGATCCCGGCGATAGGAATACGGGTCCCGCCTTTACCACCGATGTTGGTCTGGCCGTACACTTCAGACGACTTGCGCACTTCCGGCAGCATGGCGCGCGGAATATCCAGCGCGTCGAGCATCTTGTCGTCCCAGTCCAGGTCGTGGATGTTGAACAGCATGGTGCGCGAGGCGTTGGTGTAGTCGGTGACGTGCACGCGACCCTGGGTCATCTTCCAGATAAGCCAGGTGTCCACGGTGCCAAACAGCAGCTCACCGCGCTTCGCACGCTCACGGGAACCTTCGACATGGTCGAGGATCCATTTCACCTTGGTGCCGGAGAAGTAGGGGTCCACCACCAGGCCAGTAGCCTTGCGGATATACTCCTCCATCCCGTCACGCTTGAGCTGCTCGCAGATCTCTGCGGTGCGGCGGCACTGCCAGACGATGGCGTTATAGATCGGTTTGCCGGTCTCACGCTCCCACACCACCACGGTCTCACGCTGGTTGGTGATACCGATGGCCGCGATCTGATCGGAGTTGATATCCGCTTTGGCCAGCGCTTCGACCAGCGTCGAGCTTTGGGACGCCCAGATTTCCATCGGGTCGTGTTCGACCCAGCCTGGCTTAGGATAAATTTGTTCGAATTCTCGCTGGGAGACGCTGACGATATTGGCATCATGATCCATCACAACGGCCCGGGAGCTGGTAGTGCCCTGGTCAAGCGCAACGATATATTTTTTGTCGGTCATAGTCGGTGTCCCGTAGTCAGATTACAGCGAAGCTTTATGTTGAGTGGTGGAAGAGGAGGGGCTCTGTTGCTCTTCGTCCACGCAGGTGTCGCAAGGCAGGTGGCGGCCAATCAGCTTACGATAGCTGAACGCGCCCAGCGCCGCGCCGACCACCGGTGCGCACAGCGGCACCAGGAAATAAGGTATATCTTTGCCGCCGGTGAAGGCGACATCACCCCAGCCGGCCAGCCAGGCGAAGGCTTTCGGGCCGATATCACGCGCCGGGTTCATGGCGAAGCCGGTCAGCGGGCCCATGGAGGCGCCAATCACCGCGATGAGCAGGCCGATCAGCAGCGGCGCCAGCGGACCGCGCGGCACGCCGTTGCCATCGTCGGTCAGCGCCAGGATGACGCCCATCAGGATAGCGGTAATCACCATCTCTACCGCGAAGGCCTGCACAAAATTGATATGCGGGTTCGGGTAAGTGGAGAAGATGCCAGCCAGATCAAGGCTCTCCACGCTGCCGCGTACCATATGGTGGGTGGTTTCATAATCGAGGAAAAGATTGTAATAAAGCCCGTAAACTAATGCCGCAGCGCAAAAGGCGCCAGCGAATTGCGAAATAATAAAAGGAACCACTTTGCGGCCATCGAAGCAGGCGAACAGCCAGAGCGCGATGGTCACCGCAGGGTTAAGGTGCGCACCGGATACCCCGGCGGTCAGGTAGATCGCCATGGCGACGCCCAGACCCCAGATGATGCTGATTTCCCATTGTCCGAAGCTGGCTCCCGCGACCTTGAGCGCAGCCACGCACCCAACGCCGAAAAAGATCAACAACCCGGTACCGAGGAACTCTGCGATGCACTGGCCTTTTAAGGTTGATGTTTGGCTCATAATCGAATCCTGAAGCGTGGTGATGATTATTGTATGTAGGGTGGTCACAGACGACCATATTGCCATGTAGGCATAGTGTTAATTTATCGTTAACGAACAAAAACGAGAAATATCGAACTTCAAATGTGTGTACCACGTCAAGAAAATGAGCGTTTTCGCGCCATTCGCGCGCATTGAGCGCGCTGCCGGAGCGTTTCACCTCGCATTTTGTTAACCATAAAATTAACAATGGCTCATGAAGTACGAGCGAACTGCGCTGAAAGTACCAGGTAAAGACTGAAAAGTGTTGCAAACCGCAATCTGCGCGGCTTGCCGCTGGACAGGGGAGGCGGGGATTCATACAATCGACGATAACACCGCTATGTGCGCTAATTTTCGTTAAGGCGGGACCGCGTATACGAAACACCAGTTTCTATCAACGCCTTGCAAGTTCAGGAGAGGTATGACGATGTCATTAGAAGTGTTTGAGAAATTAGAATCTAAGGTTCAGCAGGCGATTGATACCATCACTCTGTTGCAGATGGAAATCGAAGAGCTGAAAGAAAAGAACAACACCCTGGCGCAGGAAGTTCAGAGCGCACAGCATGGTCGTGAAGAGCTGGAGCGCGAAAACAGCCAGCTGAAAGAGCAGCAGCAGGGCTGGCAGGAGCGTCTGCAGGCGCTGCTGGGCCGCATGGAAGAAGTCTAATCGCTTCGCGCCCTCTCCCGCCAGGGAGGGGGTGATCCTTATCACTCCCTTTATTCTCGCAAGTTATAGCCAATCTTTTTTTATTCTTTAATCATTGAATCGCTTTCTGGCACGCTTAGCCCATCACAACACGACATAAAGAGAGCGGTGCGATGAATAAGTGGGGCGTAGGGTTAACTCTGTTGCTGGCATCCGCCAGCGTTCTGGCAAAAGACATTCAGCTATTAAACGTATCTTATGATCCAACGCGCGAGCTGTACGAACAGTACAACAAAGCGTTCAGCGCGCACTGGAAGCAGGAGACCGGCGACAACGTGGTGATCCGCCAGTCGCACGGCGGCTCCGGCAAGCAGGCGACCTCGGTGATTAACGGTATTGAAGCGGATGTGGTTACGCTGGCGCTGGCCTACGACGTCGACGCGATCGCCGAGCGCGGCCGTATCGATAAAAACTGGCTGAAGCGCCTGCCGGATAACTCCGCGCCCTATACTTCCACCATCGTGTTCCTCGTCCGTAAGGGCAACCCGAAACAGATCCATGACTGGAACGACCTGATCAAACCGGGCGTGTCGGTCATTACCCCGAACCCGAAAAGCTCCGGCGGCGCTCGCTGGAACTACCTGGCGGCCTGGGGCTATGCCCTGCATCAGAACCATGGCGACCAGGCGAAAGCCCAGGAGTTCGTCAAGGCGCTGTATAAAAACGTGGAAGTGCTGGACTCCGGCGCGCGCGGTTCGACCAATACCTTCGTAGAACGCGGGATCGGCGATGTGCTGATCGCCTGGGAAAACGAAGCGCTGCTGGCGACCAACGAACTGGGCAAAGACAAGTTTGAAATCGTGACTCCGAGTGAGTCGATTCTGGCTGAGCCGACCGTTTCGGTGGTCGATAAAGTCGTGGATAAGAAAGGCACCCGCCAGGTGGCGGAAGCGTACCTGAAGTATCTCTACTCGCCGGAAGGCCAGGAGATTGCGGCGAAGAACTTCTACCGTCCGCGCGATCCGAACGTGGCGAAGAAATATGCTAATGAATTCCCGAAACTGAAGCTGTTCACCATCGATCAGGAGTTCGGCGGCTGGACGAAAGCGCAGAAAGCGCACTTCTCCAACGGCGGCACCTTCGACCAGATTAGCCAGCGTTAATCCTCTTGTCCCTGCTTGCGCTACGCTTAGCAGGGCTACAGTTTTGCGCCGTACGTAGCCCGGGTAAGGCGCCAGCCGCCACCCGGGAATCCCTGCTTGCGCTACGCTTAGCAGGGCTACAGTTTTGTGCGGTGCGTAGCCCGGGTAAGGCGTCAGCCGCCACCCGGGAATCCCTGCTTGCGCTACGCTTAGCAGGGCTACAGTTCTGCGCGGTGCGTAGCCCGGGTAAGGCGCCAGCCGCTACCCGGGAATCCCTGCTTGCGCTACGCTTAGCAGGGCTACAGTTTTGCGCCGTACGTAGCCCGGGTACGGCGTCAGCCGCCATCCGGAAAAGCGCCCCGCCCGTCATCTGTTTTCATTTAGTCATCAAATTACGTTACTCTTCCGCTTCAGGCTTAACAGGGAATGAAAATGAGAAGAGTAAGATACTTTTTGCTGGCGCTGCTGGTGGCGATCCTCGCGGCGCTGGCCGGCGGCTACTACTGGCTGCACTCTGGCAACCCGGACGCGTTGCGCAAGATTGTTCTGCAGCAGTGCGTTCCCCATCAGCAACAGCAGCAAAACCCGTCGCCGTGCGCCGAAGTGAACCTCAAGGGCGGCTATGTGCTGTTTAAAGACCGTAACGGCCCGCTGCAGTATTTGCTGATGCCGACCTACCGCATTAACGGCACCGAAAGCCCGCTGCTGTTGGATCCGCTGACGCCCAACTTCTTCTGGCAGGCCTGGCAGGGGCGTGAAATCATGAGCCAGCGCCACGGCGCGCCGGTTCCGGATAACGCGGTATCGCTGGCAATCAACTCGCGCAGCGGACGCACGCAAAACCATTTCCATATTCATATCTCTTGCCTGCGCCCCGATGTGCGCGCGCAGTTAGATAAGGATGCGGCGGCGATCAGCAGCCGCTGGCTGCCGCTACCGGGTGGGCTTGAGGGCCATGAATACCTGGCGCGCCGGGTGACGGAGGCGGAGCTGGCCCAGCGCAGCCCATTCCTGATGCTGGCGGAAGAGGTGCCGGAGGCGCGTCAGCATATGGGACGCTTCGCGCTGGCGATGGCCCAGCAGAGCGACGGCTCGCTGGTGCTGCTGGCGACGGAGCGTAACCTGCTCTCCCTGAACCGGGCCTCGGCGGAAGAGATACAGGATCATCGCTGCGCCATCCTTAACGCAAACCACTAGTTCTGGCGTTTACCTGTCTTACCTGTCGTCGTATTCTTGCTGAAAAAAACGACAGGAGACAGGCATGTCGCTCTGGCTTACCCACCCGCTGTTCCTCCCTTCACTGATTGTCGGCGTCACCATTGTGCTCTGGGCGACGTCGCTGCTGTCGGAGTTTATCACCGCGCTGCTGTTTTTCGCTGCGGCGATGATGGCGAAAATCGCCCCGCCGGAGGTGATCTTTGGCGGCTTTGCCTCCTCGGCCTTCTGGCTGGTGTTCAGCGGCTTTGTGCTCGGCATCGCGATCCGTAAAACCGGGCTGGCGGACCGGGCGGCGCAGGCGTTGTCTGCGCGGCTAACCGACTCCTGGCCGCGGATGGTCGCCAGCGTGGTACTCCTCAGCTATGCCCTGGCGTTCGTGATGCCTTCCAACATGGGGCGCATCGCGCTGCTGATGCCGATCGTGGCGGCGATGGCCCGCCGGGCGGCCATTGCCGACGGTAGCCGCGGCTGGTTCGGCCTGGCGCTGGCGGTGGGATTCGGCACCTTTCAGCTGTCGGCGACCATTCTGCCCGCCAACGTGCCGAATCTGGTGATGAGCGGCGCGGCGGAAGGCTCGTACGGTATCCACCTGAATTATGTCCCCTATTTACTGCTGCATACGCCGGTGCTTGGCTGGCTGAAAGGGGCGGCGCTGGTGGCGCTAATCTGCTGGCTGTTTCCTGGTAAGCCGCATCCGCCGCGCGACCTGGCGCCGCTGCCGGCGATGAGCCGCGACGAGAAGCGTCTGGCGTGGCTGCTGGCGGTGGTCCTCACGCTGTGGGTGACCGAGAGCTGGCACGGCGTCGGCCCGGCGTGGACCGGCCTGGCGGCGGCGGTGGTAACGCTGCTGCCGCGGGTGGGCTTTATCAGCGGCGAGGAGTTTGCCAGCGGCGTGAATATGCGCACCTGCATCTACGTCGCCGGGATTCTGGGGCTGGCGATCACCGTCACCCAAACCGGGATTGGCGGCGTGGTGGGCAATGCGCTGCTGGAAGTGATGCCCCTGGATAAAGACAATCCTTTCACCAGCTTTCTCGCTCTGACCGGGATAACCAGCGCGCTGAACTTTATTATGACCGCCAACGGCGTGCCGGCGCTCTACACCACCTTTGCCCAGAGCTTTGCCGACGCCACCGGCTTCCCGTTGCTGAGCGTAATTATGATTCAGGTGCTGGGCTATTCCACGCCGCTGCTGCCGTATCAAGCGTCGCCGATCGTGGTCGCGATGGGGTTAGGCAAGGTCCCGGCGAGGGCGGGGATGCTGCTGTGTCTGGCGCTGGCGGCGGTGAGCTATTTGATTTTGCTGCCGCTGGACTACGCCTGGTATCAGCTGTTGGGGAAACTGTAGCGGCAAAAAAAGCCCGGCTTGCGCTGTGCGAAGCCGGGCTTCAGAGATTTATCAGTCATCCCGGTCGCGTGTCGCCGCCGGGAAAAGCGGATTAGGCTTTTTTCGCCGCTTCTGCAGCTTTCACGATCACCGCGAAAGCGTCTGCTTTCAGGGAAGCGCCGCCAACCAGCGCGCCGTCGATGTCCGGCTGGGTGAACAGCTCTGCTGCGTTGCCAGCGTTAACGGAACCGCCGTACTGGATGATCACTTGCTCAGCGATTTTGGCGTCAGCTTTAGCAATGTGGTCACGGATGAATTTGTGCACCGCCTGAGCCTGAGCCGGGGTCGCGGATTTGCCGGTACCGATAGCCCATACGGGTTCGTAAGCGATAACCACGCCTTCGAAAGCGGCAGCGCCCTGCGTTTTCAGTACCGCGTCGATCTGACGCGCGCAAACTTCTTCCGTTTTGCCCGCTTCGTTTTCCGCTTCGGTTTCACCGATGCACAGTACCGGAGTCAGACCCTGCTCTTTCAGCACGGCGAATTTCTTCGCGATCAGCTCGTCGGATTCTTTGTGGTAGGTACGACGCTCGGAGTGGCCGATGATGATGTACTGCGCGCCGATATCTTTCAGCATTTCGGCGGAGGTTTCACCGGTGAAAGCGCCGGACAGGTTCACGTCAACGTTCTGCGCGCCCAGGTGGATGTGGCTGCCTTCTGCCGCACGCTTAGCCAGGTCCAGATACATTTCCGGCGGGGCGATGGCAACTGCACAGCCGCTTACGCCAGCCAGCTCGGTACGCAGGTTCGCAACCAGTTCGTTTACCATGTGGCGGCTGCCGTTCAGTTTCCAGTTACCCATCACTAAAGGATGTCGCATTTTAATTCTCCACGCTACTTAAGCGAATTAAGGAATATAGCCGCCCCAGAGGGCAGCATGGTCTGTGAAACAGTATAGAGACTCGTCACTGGAAAGGCTTTGCTTTTTGTCATTTATTGTTACCTTCCAGCGTTTCAGATAGCGCCAGCTTAATCGGTTCAATAGCGAAGGTCAGACCTTTTTCGCCATGATCTGCCACCACATAGCGCACGGCGCCCTCGGTGTCGGCGAAGTAGCGTTTGCCTTTGCCGGCGGTCAGGAGTTTCTGCAGTTTTTGCTGGCTCTGCGCCGGGCTAAGGGTGGGCACGAAGGCGCGGATCATGGCGCTCATATACTCCAGCGCTTTGGCCTTCGCCGCTTTTTGCTCCGGCCCCTGGATCGGTAGCCAGGTGATCTGCATGGATTTGATCTTCAGCGTGCCGCGCTCCAGCGCGGTGGAGGCATAGAGATTTTCGTTTATCTTGCTGGCGGCGCGGGTCAGGTTAGCCCGATCGCGGCTGGTTGATATGGAACGGAATTCATTCAGAGGCAGCTTCGGGTTATCGGCGTTAAATTTTTCCCGGAACTGGCTGATCGACAGGTCAAAGCTCGGCGCGCCGGCGAGCAGGTAGGGGGCAGCGGTCGTCGATTCGCTTTCTGCGGACAACGCGTGCGGGCCGACGGCAAGGCCCATCAGCCCACTGAAACACAAGATTGTCCACTTCTTCATGCCCGTCGTTCCTTTTTTTGCCTGCTGACGATTAAATCGGGAAGCGCGGCGCTTGTCAAAAAGTCACGACGCCAGGGTAAACTACGCAGACGATGATGATAAGGAAAAACGCATGACCCTACAGCAGTGGTTATTCTCAATTAAAGGGCGCATTGGCCGCCGCGATTTCTGGATCTGGATTGCCATCTGGCTGGTGACCATGAGCGCTCTGTTCACCCTGGCAGGCAGCAATCTGCTTAATCTGCAGACGGCAGCGTTTATTATCGTCTGCCTGCTGTGGCCGACGGCGGCGGTGGTGGTGAAGCGACTGCACGATCGCGGCAAATCCGGACTGTGGGCGCTGCTGATGATTTTGGCGTGGATGCTGCTGGCGGGGAACTGGGCGATGCTGCCGCAGGTCTGGCAGTGGGGCGTCGGGCGCTTTGTGCCGACGCTGATTATCGTCATGATGCTGATCGACCTGGGGGCGTTTGTCGGCACCCAGGGCGAGAATAAGTTCGGCAAGGAGACCCAGGACGTGCGCTGGAAAGCGGACGCCTGATTACCAGTAATGCTCCGCCGTCATGTGGCCCGGCCGGCGACGCAGATGTTTGGTCATCTGCCGGGTCTCTTTTAACAGCTGTTGGGTATCGCGCACCATCTGCGGGTTGCCGCACAGCATCACATGGCTGGTGTCGTTGGTCATCGGCAGGCCGACCGCCTCCTCCAGCGCCCCGGTTTCAATCAGGAACGGCACCCGGCCGGTCAGCGAGCCTGCCACGGTTTCGCGACTGACCACCGTCTGGATGCGTAATTTGCCGGCGTAGCGCTGCTCAAGCTCGCGCATCAGCGGCAGATAGCTCAGGTCCGCGGCGTAGCGCACGGCATGGACCAGCACCAGATGGTTAAAGCGCTCAAGATCTTTGCCTTCCTGGAGAATCGACAGGTAAGGCCCAAGCGCGGTGCCGGTCGCCAGCATCCACAGGGTATCGCAATTCGGTACTTCCTCGAGGACAAAGAAGCCAGCCGCTTCGCTCACCACCTGGACCTCATCGCCCGGCTTCAGCGCCGCCAGACGCGGGCTCAGTTTGCCTTCCGGGACGGTGACCAGATAGAACTCGAGATCGGGATTGCCGGGAGCGTTGACGTAGGAGTAGGCGCGCTGCACGCGTTCGCCGTCGATTTCCAGCCCGAGCTTGGTAAATTGCCCGGCGGTAAACGGCTGAACCGGCGCCCGCACGTATAAACTGAACAAGGCGTCCGTCCAGTACTCCACTTTTGTCACTTTGCCGCTAACCCAGTCCGCCATCGTCTTCTCCTGTTGCCAAGCGATGCTTTATCTTCGGCCCAGACGGGCAAGATTTCCACCCCACAGGCGCAAGAAAGCTCTATTGATCAAATATAAACGAAGAACAGGACAACCGCCCGCGGACGGTTGCCTGGAGGAGAGAAAGCGGTATTACAGGATGTGCTGCTGGACGTCCGGATCTTTACGGTCGAGGTAATGAATCGACTGGATCCGACGGATGGTGCGCGACTTGCCGCGGATCAGCAGCGTCTCGGTGGTGGCCATATTGCCCTTACGGGTGATGCCGTCCAGCAGATCGCCTTTGGTGATGCCGGTGGCGGAGAAGACGACGTTATCGCTGCGCGCCATTTCATCAAGGCGCAGCACTTTACCCGCTTCGATGCCCATGGTTTTGCAGCGCGCCAGCTCGTTTTCACCGATGCGACGATTCTCTTCGCTGTCGCCCTTCACGTGGTGACGAGCCAGCAGGCGGCCCTGCATATCGCCGTCGAGCGCGCGGATCACCGCGGCGGAAACCACCCCTTCCGGCGCGCCGCCGATGCCGTACAGCACGTCGACTTCGCTATCCGGCATGCAGGTGAGAATGGAGGCCGCGACGTCGCCATCGGGAATGGCGAACACGCGCACGCCCAGCTGCTGCAGCTGAGCAATCACCGCGTCGTGGCGCGGTTTCGCCAGCACGGTGACGGTCAGCTCGCCCAGCGGCTTGTTCAGCGCGCGGGCGATATTGCGCAGGTTCTCTTCCAGCGGCAGACTGAGGTCGATAGCGCCTTTAGCGCCCGGGCCGACAATCAGCTTTTCCATATACATATCCGGCGCGTTGAGGAAGCAGCCTTTATCGCCGACCGCCATCACCGCCAGGGCGTTAGCCTGGCCCATCGCCGTCATCCGGGTGCCTTCGATGGGATCGACGGCGATATCCACCGCATCGCCCTTGCCAGTGCCCACTTTTTCGCCGATATAGAGCATCGGCGCTTCATCGATTTCGCCCTCGCCGATGACGATGGTGCCGTCGATATTGACGAGGTTAAGCATAATGCGCATGGCGTTCACCGCGGCGCCGTCGGCGGAGTTTTTATCGCCGCGGCCCAGCCATTTATAGCCCGCCAGCGCGGCGGCTTCGGTGACACGCGAAAATTCGATGGCCAGTTCTCGTTTCATAATCCACTCATTGTGTAGAAAAATTGCCCGCAGTGCGGCAAAAGCGCGCTACGCGTTGGAATAGCGTTCGGTTTCCGGCATCCAGCGCTCGATCAGCGCCTGGGCCTGCAGCGGATAGCGTTCATGAATGTGGCGCGCAATGCGCTGAACGTCGGGGATCATCGCCTGATCGCGCAGTAAATCCGCCACTTTAAACTCGGCGTTGCCGGTCTGGCGGGTGCCGAGCAGCTCGCCGGGACCGCGAATTTCAAGGTCTTTCTGGGCGATGACGAAACCGTCGTTGCTGTCGCGTAGCACCTGCAGACGCTTCTGCGCCGTTTTAGAGAGCGGCGATTTATAGAGTAGCACGCAGTGGGAAGCGACCGCGCCGCGCCCGACGCGCCCTCTGAGCTGGTGCAGCTGCGCCAGACCCAGACGTTCCGGGTTTTCGATAATCATCAGGCTCGAGTTCGGCACGTCGACACCGACTTCAATGACCGTCGTGGCTACCAGCAGGTGCATTTCGCCCTGCTTGAAAGCCTGCATCACCGCCTGCTTTTCCGCCGGTTTCATCCGCCCGTGCACCAGACCGATATTCAGCTCCGGCAGCGCCAGCTTGAGCTCCTCCCAGGTGGCTTCCGCCGCCTGGGCCTCCAGCAGATCGGACTCTTCGATGAGGGTACAGACCCAATAGGCCTGGCGGCCTTCGTGGGTGCAGGCGTTGCGCACGCGGTCGATAATATCGCTGCGCCGGGTGTCCGGGATAGCGACGGTGGTCACCGGGGTTCGGCCCGGCGGCAGCTCGTCGATAACCGAGGTATCGAGGTCGGCGTAGGCGGTCATCGCCAGGGTGCGCGGGATCGGCGTGGCGGTCATGATCAGCTGATGCGGATGGAAACCCTGCTGCTGACCTTTCTCCCACAGCGCCAGCCGCTGGTGTACGCCGAAGCGGTGCTGTTCGTCGATAATCACCAGCGCCAGGCCATTAAACTGCACCTGTTCCTGGAAGATGGCGTGGGTGCCGACAATCATCTGCACCTCGCCGCTGGCGATCGCGTCCTGCTGCGCCTGGCGGGCTTTGCCTTTCTGTTTGCCCGCCAGCCAGCCGACTTCAATGCCCAGCGGTGCAAACCAGCTGCGGAAGTTATTAGCGTGCTGCTCGGCGAGCAGTTCGGTGGGCGCCATCAGCGCCACCTGTTTGCCGTGGGCGATAGCGCGCAACGCGGCCAGGGCGGCGACCAGTGTTTTACCGGAGCCGACGTCGCCCTGCACCAGGCGCATCATTGGCACGTCCAGCGCCATATCGCGCTCGATCTCGGCGGTGACCCGCGCCTGCGCGCCGGTGGGCTTAAAGGGCAGGGAGGCCAGCAGCTGATTTTTCAGGGTATCGTTGGCGCCGAGCGGCAGGGCGTGATAGCGCTGGGCGCCTGCCCGCAGCGCCAGCATGCTGAGGTTGTGCGCCAGCAGCTCTTCCAGAATCAGGCGCTGCTGCGCCGGGTGCTTGCCGCTTTCCAGCTCGCTAAGCAATAACGATGGCGGCGGACGATGCAGAGTGCGCAGCGCCTCCGGCAGGCTCATCATCCCCTGCGCCAGCTCCGGCGGCAGGAGTTCGCCGATAGCGCAGGTCTCCAGCAGTTCGAGCGCCTGATCGGTGAGCTTGCGCAGGGTCGCCTGCTTAATGCCCTCGGTAGTCGGATAGACCGGCGTTAGGGTCTCCTGCAGCTCCGGGGTGCTCATATCGCCCTGGACGCGATATTCCGGGTGGATCATTTCGGCGCCGTACTTCCCGCGTTTGGCTTCACCGTAGGCCAGCACGCGTCGACCGGTCGCGAGGCTGTTTTTCATCGCCGCGTTGAAGTTGAAAAAGCGCATGGTGAGGATGCCGGTGCCGTCGCTGATCTGGCAGGTCATCATTCGGCGGCCGCCGAAGGTGATATTGCTGTTGAGCACTTCGCCTTCCACGGTGGCATAAACGCCGGGAAGCAGATCGGCTATCGGATAAAGATGGGTGCGATCTTCGTAGCGCAAAGGCAGGTGCAGCAGCAGATCCTGTACCGTATGCAGGCCGATCTTCGCCAGCTTGCTGCTCTGCGCAGCCCCGACGCCGGTGAGTGAACTGAGCGGAACGGCATCTAACAGGCGGCCTGACATCGGGTTTACCTCGCAGCCTGCATGGTGGCCCACCACGCGGCATCGGCTTCCACTTCGCCCTGCTCGTTAACGTGGGGGTAAGGCAGCCCTTTTTGTCTCGCGACGCGGGCCAGCACCGGATAGCCGCCTTCAAACAGCAGGCGCTGTTGCTCTTCCGGCGGCAGCATGCTGTTGGCGCGTTGGTACATCCCGGCATTCTGTCGCTGCCGCTGGGCTTCATACAGGATCAGCGCCGAGGCGACGGAGACGTTCAGCGACTGCACCATGCCGATCATCGGGATAATAATGTCCTGATCCGCCAGGGCCAGCGCTTCCTGAGTGATGCCGGTTTTCTCCTGACCCATCAGGATGCAGGTTGGGCGCGTATAGTCGATTTCACGGAAATCGATGGCTTTGTCGGAAAGATGGGTGGCGAGGATTTGCATACCCTGGCCTTTGAGGTGGCCGACGGCATCTGCGATGGTACGGTGGGTTTTCACCTGCACCCAGCTGTTGCTGCCCGCGGCGGCGGAGGCCATGGTGCGCATCCGGCTGCTCGGCCAGACCGCGTGCACCTCGTGTACGCCAACGGCGTCTGCGGTCCGGATGACCGCAGAGACGTTATGGGGCTTATGGACCTGCTCCATGCAGACCGTCAGGTCAGGCTGACGCCTGGCGAGCATCTCGCAGATACGCGCATAACGCTGTGAATTCATTACTCTTAATCCTTCGAATTACCTCTTTAGCCGCTGCGGATCACGCGGCCCATCCCTGGGCCTCGCCCCTGACGGGGGCGCTGCAGGCAGCGTTCAAATCTGCTCCCGGCAGATTTGTCATTCGCTTGCCGCCTTGATGCAATTCGAATGTTTTGTCTAAAAGCTAATTTCGGTTACGGGTGACTTTAATCACGTCCGGCATGACGCGTATTTTGCGCATGATATTCGCCAGATGCACGCGGTCGCGGGCGGTCAGGCGGATAAAGGCGCTGTATACGCGGCCATCTTTCTCTTCCGTATTCAGGCTCTGGATATTGGAAGAGGCGGTGTTGATCGCCGCCGTCAGGTTAGCCAGTGCGCCCTGGTGGTTAAACATATCCACCTTGATCTCTGTAATGAACTCCTGAGCGGTCTCTTTATCCCACTCAACCGCCATAAATTTCTCCGGCTCTTTCTGGTAGCCGCGGATGTTACGACAGGATTCATGATGGATAACCAGCCCTTTGCCGGGACTGACGTGGGCGATAATCGGGTCACCGGGGATCGGGCGACAGCACTTGGCGAAAGTGATCAGCACGCCATCGGCGCCTTTGATCGGCAGATGGCCGTGGTTTGAGGCATTGGCCGGCACCGGCGCCGCAGCGGCTTCGCCCTGCTGCAGGTTTTTTGCCACCACCACGCTCATGGCGTTGCCCAGACCGATCTCCGCCAGCAGATCGTCAAGCGAGGCCAGCTTCATCCGGTCGAGCTCGCGCTGGATATTCTCCGGCGGGATCTCGGCGAGTTTGCGGCTACCGCCCAGCGCGTGGTTGAGCAGGCGACGGCCAAGGCTGACCGAGTCATCGCGCTTGAGGTTTTTCAGCAGCTGACGGATTTTGGCGCGCGCCTTCGAGCTGACGACAAAGTTCAGCCAGGCGGCATTCGGACGTGCGCCCGGCGCGGTAATAATTTCGACAGTCTGACCGCTGGAGAGCGGCTGCGACAGCGGATAGGGCTGGCGGTCGACGCGCGCGCCGACGCAGGCATGGCCGATATCGGTATGCACCGCATAGGCGAAGTCCACCGGCGTGGCGCCAGCGGGCAGTTCGACAATGCGCCCTTCCGGGGTGAAAACGTAAATCTCATCGGGGAACAGATCGGATTTAACGCTCTCGATAAATTCAAACGAGCTGCCGGCGCTCTGCTGCAGCTCCAGCAGGCTTTGCATCCAGCGCTGGGCGCGGATTTGCGCGGTGGTGCTGCTTTCGCCGCCGTGCTCTTTATAAGCCCAGTGCGCCGCGACCCCCATCTCCGCCATCTGGTCCATGTCTTCGGTACGAATTTGTACCTCGACCGGGACGCCGTGGGGGCCGATCATCGAGGTGTGCAAAGACTGATAGCCGTTCGCTTTCGGAATAGCGATGTAATCTTTGAAACGACCTGGACGCGGTTTATAGAGGCTGTGCATCTGGCCAAGCACGCGGTAGCAGACATCGGCATCATGGACGATAACGCGGAAGGCGTAGATATCCATGATCGAGTGAAAACGCTGCTCCTTAAGCACCATTTTGCAGTAGATCGAGTACAGATGCTTTTCGCGACCGCTGACGCGGCAGGGGATTCCCGCTTCCTGCAAACGCCCTTCGATTTCCGAGAGAATCTTTTGGATCATCTCTTTACGGTTGCCGCGCGCCGCTTTGACCACCTCTTTAATGACGCGGTAGCGGTTCGGGTACAGCGCCTCAAAGCCCAGCTCTTCGAGCTCGGTTTTGATGTGATGGATACCTAAACGGTGCGCCAGCGGGCTGTAGATTTCCAGCGTTTCGCGGGCGATGCGGCGGCGTTTATCCGGGCGTAGCGAGCCCAGGGTACGCATGTTGTGGGTGCGGTCGGCAAGCTTGATGAGGATGACGCGGATGTCCTGCACCATCGCCATGATCATTTTGCGAAAGTTTTCGGCCTGTGCCTCTTTCTTATCGCGGAACTTGAGCTTATCAAGTTTCGATACCCCCTCTACCAGTTCGGCGACGCTTTTACCAAAAAGCTGTTCCATGTCCTGGTAGGTGGCGGGAGTATCTTCAATCACATCATGCAGCAGCGCGGCCATCAGCGTTTCGTAGTCGAGCTTCATCTCGGCCAGAATACAGGCTACCGCGACCGGGTGCGTGATATAAGGTTCACCGCTTGAACGTGTCTGACCCTCGTGAGCGTCACGTGCAACGAGATACGCCTGCCGCAGACGTTTGATCTGGTCTTCCGGCAGGTAGTTTTGAATCAGCTGATTCAGGCTTTCAAACAGATACAAGGGCGACCCGCTGTGTGATTAACGACGACCTTCAGCAATCGCGGTAACGGCTTGTAATTCAGCGGCTTCCTGCTCTTGCTGTTCCTGGCGCTCACGTACGTCGAGGATCTGGTTGTTGATCAGACCTTCTTCGATTTCGCGCAGTGCGATTACGGTGGTTTTATCGTTTTCTTCCGGTACCAGCGGATCCTTTCCGCCTACCTGCATCTGACGAGCGCGACGCGCGGCGACCAGTACCAGGTCAAAACGGTTACCAATTTTCTCTACAGCGTCCTGAACAGTTACGCGTGCCATACTTAAAATGCTCCACAGGTGAAGAAATGACTGGGCATGATACTGAATGTGGGTTCAGTCTGCCAATAGTTTGGTGATTAAAGCGCCATGTCGCTGCTTTTGGCGGCTCATGCGCAGACGTTCAGCGCGGATGATATTTTTCAGGTCGCTCAGGGCGGTGTCAAAATCATCGTTCACAATCAGGTAATCATATTCGGCGTAATGGCTCATTTCCGCAACGGCCTGGGCCATTCGCTTCGCGATCACCTCTTCGCTGTCCTGGCCGCGGCCGCGCAGGCGACGGTCCAGTTCATCTTTTGACGGCGGCAGAATAAAAATGCTGCGTGCGCCAGGCATGCTTTTACGGATCTGCTGCGCGCCCTGCCAGTCGATATCGAGGAAGACATCAACGCCGGTCGCCAGCACCTGCTCGATCGCTTTACGCGACGTGCCGTAATAGTTGCCAAAGACCTCTGCATGTTCCAGAAACGCGTTTTCGCCAATCATCGAGCGGAATTCGTCGTGATTCACGAAGAAATAATGTTCGCCGTGCACTTCACCCGGACGCGGCGCCCGCGTGGTATGGGAAACCGATACCTGGGTGTCATACAACGGTTGGGTTTTTAATAAAGCCTGAATCAGGCTGGATTTACCCGCGCCGCTAGGGGCGGAAACAATATAAAGCGTGCCTTGAGCCATGAGTGTCTTTTGTATGTGGTTATCGAAAGAGGTCCTACATACGAGCCTATTATACACGTCGCCGCGGCGTGACGCAGTCCTTGTCACACTTTTTGCCGCTGTTTCTTTCATTTTGCCTGCCGTTTTCCTGAATTCGCCAGCCGTTGCTGCAACGAGGTGTAAATCCTGGAAGGCGCTTCGCAGGGTGAAAAAGCGCCCGTCGCGGTTTCCGGCATTCTGCCGCAGACTCTCCGCCAGGTGATGAAGGAGGGGACAGCAATGCGTAAAGGAGGAGGGTGGCTGGCGATAGGGATGTTCTCCGCCAGCGCGCTGGCGACGTGTCCGGACTGGCCGCCGGCCAAAGGCAGACAGGAGATCGCACGTCTACATCAGCAGATTGACGCCTGGAACGAGGCTTACTGGCGACAGGGCGCCAGCGAGGTGAGCGATGACATTTACGACCAGCTCACCCTGCGCCTGGCGCAGTGGCGGCAATGCTTTCCGGGCGCGACGCCGAAGGATGACGATCTGCCTCCGCCGACCGGCGATACGCGTCATCCGGTCGCCCATACTGGCGTGCGCAAGCTGGCGGATGGGGCCAGTGTGGCCCGCTGGATGAAAAGTAAAGCCGACCTGTGGGTACAGCCTAAAGTGGACGGCGTGGCGGTCACCCTGGTCTATCGCCAGGGGCATCTGGTTCAGGCTATTAGCCGCGGGGATGGCCTGCGCGGTGAGTTGTGGACCGCCCGAGCGCGGCAGATCCCGGCGCTGGCGAAGCTGACGACCGGCGAACTGGCCAACAGCGTGCTGCAGGGGGAGCTATTTCTGCGTCGGGAGGGGCATATTCAGCAGCAGGCTGGCGGAATGAACGCGCGGGCGAAAGTCGCCGGGTTGATGATGCGGGCTGACGCGGCGGCGGCGCCGCTCAGCCAGCTGGACGTTTTTATCTGGGCCTGGCCAGACGGTCCCTCGGATATGCGCCGTCGACAGCAGCTGCTGGCGCAGGCGGGGTTCGGCTACAGCGGACAATACACCCATTCGGTAACGCGCGTTGAGCAGGTGGCGGAGTGGCGCCAGCGCTGGTATCGCTCGCCGCTCCCCTTCGTCAGCGATGGCGTGATTGTGCGTGAAGGACGCGAACCGTCGGGGCGCGTCTGGTCACCGGGAAGGGGCGAGTGGCTGGCAGCCTGGAAATATCCTCCGGCATCACGGGTGATGGAGGTACGGGCGATCCATTTCAGTACTGGCCGCAGCGGCAGACTCAACGTAGTGGCTGAGCTTGAGCCCCAGCGGCTGGATGACAAACGCGTGCAGCGGGTTAACGTTGGCTCTGTGAGCCGCTGGCAGGCGCTGGATATCGGGGTTGGCGATCAGCTGCAGATCAGTCTGGCAGGCCAGGGTATTCCAAGGATCGACGCTGTTGTCTGGCGGACGGTCGAGCGCCATAAACCGACGCCGCCGGCGGCGAAATTCAATGCGCTAACCTGCTATTTCGCCACCCCCGAGTGCAGCGAACAGTTTCTTTCCCGGCTGGTCTGGTTGTCATCAAAGTCGGCGCTGGATATCGATGGCGTAGGGGAAAGCGTATGGCGCGTTATTCAGCAGCAGCACTCGATGGAGCATCTTTTTTCCTGGCTGGCGCTCACGCCGGAGCAGCTGCAGGCGATGCCGGGGATCTCGGCTGCCCGCGGGCAGCACCTCTGGCATCAGTTTGATCTTATTCGTAAACGGCCTTTTATACGCTGGGTGCTGGCGATGGGGATCCCGGTGCCCCAGGGGGCGCTGGCGCAGCCTGGCAGTGAAAACTGGCGCCTCCTCACGGCAAAGAGTGAAGCGCAATGGCGCACGCTGCCGGGCGTGGGGGCGATCAGAGCCCGACAGTTAGTGGCTTTCCTGCATGACCCTGACGTGGCGGCGCTGGCGCAATGGCTTAGCAGGCAGCGCATCCCCGGGTTTTGAGGCGGTTAGTGGGCGTCGTGGGTGTAGTGGAAGACCGGTAGCCCGAGCTTCCAGCGCAGCGCCAGCATGCGGGCGGTAAAGCCGAACAGCAGCGTGGCCAGGACCACCACATCGTGGCTGCTGACGTAGTGTTGCAGCGCTATATAGAGTACCGCTGCGGCAAACGAGATCCCGGCATACAGCTCTTTCTGGAAGACCAGCGGAATGCGCTTGCAGAACATATCGCGCAGTACGCCGCCGAAAACGCCGGTGATGACCGCAGCAATAGAGGCGATAACCGGGCCTTCGCCCATATCCAGGGCGATCTGCGCGCCGATGATGGAAAACACGATCAGCCCCAGCGCATCCAGCACCAGGAAAAGCCGGCGAAGGTGCGGCATTACCGGGGCGGCAATTGTGGTAAGGACGGCGGCGACGGCGACAATGATGACGTATTCCGGATGCTTCACCCAGCCGAGAGGATAGTGTCCCAGCAGGATATCGCGAACAGAACCCCCGCCCAGCGCGGTCGCGGTGGCGATAATAATGACGCCAAACGTGTCCATCCGCCGACGACCGGCAGCCAGCGCTCCGGTCATGGCTTCCGCGGTGATACCGATTAAATACAGAACATGAAGCAGCATAGATCCCCCCAGACAGTGGCCGGCAGGTTAACGATTTGTGCGCAGGATCACGATTGATATTTTCTAAAGTGAAGTCGTTAGGCTAGGAAAAAGTAATGACAACATGGCTTAAATTGGCTTTATTTGGTGGTTAAGTATTATTTTTTGAATTTTTACAGATTAGAAAAAGTAATGTCTTATTCCCGATCGGTTATCTATATTGAAAACGCTATGAATACCTAATGTTTAAGTCCCGACCTTTATCCTTTTATTTTCTTTCTCGAGGAGATGAGAAAATGCGTGTCGCCGCCGGGAACAAACATTATCTGACTCGCCTGATGGCCGTGGCATTAACCGGGATTCTGGCCGGTCTCTCCGGTATGGCGCTGGCGCTGATTTTACATGCCATTCAGCACCTGGCTTTTGGCTACAGTCCAGCGCATATCGTCGGTTCGGTATCATTTTTACAGGGCGTCACGGCGTCGCCCTGGCCACGTCGCATCGCGGCAATCGTGGCCGGCGGCATCGTCGCCGGATTTGGCTGGTGGCTGCTTGGTCGCTATGGGCAGAAGCGGGTTTCCATTGCCGCGGCGGTGGCTAACCCTTCCGTCCCCATGCCCGCAGGCACCACGACGATCCACGCTCTGCTGCAGATCGTCACCGTCGCGCTGGGGTCCCCGCTTGGCCGCGAAGTGGCTCCTCGGGAAATGGGCGCGCTGGGAGCGGGGATGGTGGCGCGTAAGCTGCGCCTGCTGGAGGATGAAACCCGTACGCTGATTGCCTGTGGGGCGGGCGCGGGCCTGGCGGCGGTGTATAACGTCCCGCTGGCAGGGGCGTTGTTCACCCTCGAGGTCATGCTGCTGTCGTTTAGCTGGGAAAAAACGCTGGCGGCGATAATGACCTCGGCGATTGCCGCCTGGACGGCCACCCTCGGGTTAGGGGATGAATCGCAATACCATTTTGTTTCCAGCGCGCTTCCGCACACCTTTCTCTGGTGGGCGATTCTGGCGGGCCCGATTCTTGGCGCCGGCGCCTGGCTCTTTCGCAAAGCGACCAGCGCAGCGCGTTCACGCGTGCGAAGTAACTGGCAGATGCCGGTGTTCTGTCTGCTGGCGTTTTCGCTTCTTGCCGTCCTTAGCCTCTGGTTCCCTGCGCTACCGGGCAATGGCAAGGGGCCGATGCAGTTGGCGCTCAGCGACGGGCTGCCTCACTCCATGGTCGCGATCCTGTTAGGGCTGAAGCTGGTGGTGATCCTGGCGGTGTTGCGCGGCGGCGCGGAAGGCGGGTTGTTAACCCCGGGGCTGGCGGTGGGCTGGCCAGCCTGCTGCTCTGCGCGCTCTGGCAATCAGGGTTCCCTGGCGGAGATGAAAGCAGTTTCGCCCTGGTGGGGGCAGCCGCTTTTCTCGCCGCCTCCATGCAGATGCCGCTGACGGCGGTGGTGCTGGTGATGGAGTTCACCCACATGGATCACAGCTATCTGGCCCCGACGCTGCTGTGCGCGGCAGGGGCGTTTTTGACCTGCCGGGTACTGGATAAAAAATAGTGCTTTTGAAATGAATGAAAAAAGGCCGGTAAACCGGCCTTCAGAAAGGTATCTGAGATTACTCGATATTCTGGATCTGCTCGCGCATTTGCTCGATCAGCACTTTCAGCTCAATCGCAGAGTTGGTGACCTCGGCATTGATCGATTTTGACGCCAGGGTGTTCGACTCACGGTTGAACTCCTGCATCATAAAGTCGAGACGGCGACCCACAGCCTCTTTCTTTTTCAGAATGTTGTAGGTCTCTTTTACGTGGGCTTCGAGGCGGTCCAGCTCTTCGGCAACGTCGATACGCTGCGCCATCAGCACCAGCTCTTGCTCGAGACGGTTATTCTCCAGCTGCACTTCCGCATCTTCCAGCTTGGCGACCAGACGCTCGCGCTGCCACTGGAGAATTTCCGGCATATGGGCGCGAACTTTCGCCACTTCGCCGCTCACGCCTTCAAGACGCTGCTCGATAAGCGCTTTCAGCGCCTGGCCTTCCGTTTCGCGAGCGACGATGAAGTCATCCAGCGCGCCGTCAAGGGCTGCCAGAATGTCGGCGGCGATGGCGTCAAGATCCTGTTCTTTGGCGGCCATCACGCCCGGCCAGCGCAGGATATCAACCGGATTGATTTCCCCTTCATCGCTCTGCATTTTTACCCAGTTGGCGGCGTTAACCAGCTGTTTAGCCAGCTTTTCGTTGAGAATCAGTTCGCCCTGAGCGCTGGGGTCTTGTTCAAAACGCAGGGTGCATTCGACTTTACCGCGAGTCAGGCGGGCGCGAATGCGCTCGCGTACCACGGGCTCCAGGCTACGGAACTGCTCCGGCAGGCGGAAGTACGTTTCCAGATAGCGCTGGTTTACCGAGCGCAGCTCCCATGCGGCGCTACCCCAGTCACCCTTGATTTCACGGCGGGCATAGGCGGTCATACTGCGGATCATAGACGTTCCTGTTTTCGTAATAATGAATGCAAGGATTATAGCTATGCCGGCGGTGACTTAACAGGAATAGTGATGAAATACTTCAATACTGATTTTTTAAGGGACATAGCTTCGCTGTATTTAATGCGATTACTTTGCTTAATGAAATGTATCCTTTTATAGCGGATAGGAAATAAGCTTTGATTCTTTCGCGGCTTAAGCATCATTATGCTGTTAATTTTTATCAAATGAATTCTGTCTATTCGCAGTAAAGCTATCTCTCCCTGCTTTCAGGCAGAATAAAAAAGAGTGAAAAACCGTAGGCCTATTTTTATTATTGAATGTGAGTATGATTATCCACATTTTTTTGTATCGTCTTAAAGCTATATCGTGGTATTTTTTACAAAGTATAACCGCCAAAAATGTTATGGGGTATTACCTTTAACTATTATATATGCTTTTTCTGAATTCAATATGACAAAAGTATTAATATCTCTGTTGGGTGCATTCTCTTCATGAATATAATCACTTTAATTATATTTATTTGTTTTGTAATGGCAATGATTTAACTTTATGCAGTATTGTCCGGCTGCAAGATCGCGAGTATAGTCATTTTAGATGAGTTCTATAAAAAGGATTTTAATATGGACACTATCTTTGATAAAGTCATTAGAGAATTTTTCCCAAATACAAATATACCCTTTTGGAAAAAATGGCTTTTCAGGTCCGCTTTCGGCAATAAGAAATTTACTCGTATAATATATAACGATCGGTTAGTTAATCAAAGTGGAGTCGAATGGGTTAATTCGGTCGTCGATCTCCTTGAATTGCAATGTGCAACCGAACAACATCAATTTAATAACATACCCGAAAATGGGGCAGCGGTTGTTATTTCAAATCATCCAACTGTCATCGATGGTCTTGCTTTAATACATACGGTCTCCCGGGTGAGGAAAGATATAAAAATAATTGCCAACCACATTTTGCCAATTATATTTCCACAGGTGGCAGAACTGACCATTGGTATTGAAAATATGGCCGGTAAGATGAGCCATAAAAAATTTAGAGAGATGAACAATCATCTGCGAGAGGGAGGCGTATTAATTATATGTCCAGCGGGTAAACTGGCTAACTGGTCTCTTTCAGGTTTACAGGAGCATAAGTGGAACCCCGGTTTTTTACAGCTGGCGATGAGAAATAATGCGGCGCTGGTGCCTATTCATATTACGGGTAAAAACAGTAACGTTTATTATCTTACTGCAACGATCTGGCGGCAACTGTCAAATATAATGGTTATTCGTGAAGCTCTCCGCCATCGTGGAAAGACCATGGGAATCAATATCGGACAGCAAATAACCTTATCTTCATTGCAAAAATACAATGAAGATCTTTCTGCAGCAGCTAATGTATGTTTGATGCACCTCCAGAGCATAGGGAAGAATGGAGCAGCTCTTGTCGATACGATTTCGCCACAAGGACTAAAAGAAGATAGAGAGGATTTAATAAGTGCGATAGATGAGTGCGAAATATTAAGACAGTTTGATGATGGAAGAAAATTATTGATTTATCGCTGTAATACTGGCCGTTTCTCACCAATTATTGATGAGTTAGGACGCTTACGCGAACGCTGTTATCGCGATATTGGTTCAGGGTCCGGTAAAGATAGAGATAATGATATTTTTGATGAAAGTTATTATCACATTATATTGTGGGATCCTGCTGAAACAGAAATTCTGGGGGCGTACCGTCTCGTTCCTGTTGGCGAGCAACTCGCCCGCCATGGAATAGCTGGCCTCTATAGTAATAGCTTATTTAAATATCATGATAGCGCCTATTTGTGCTTAGAGCAGTGTGTAGAAATAGGTCGTGGCTTTATCCAGAAACCTTATCAAAAAGGTAATGTTCTTGATTATTTATGGCAAGGTATATTCGATTTTATAAAAAGATACCCCAACTATAAATATTTATTAGGTGTGTTGACTATCCCAGGATCTTTTCCTGAAGAGGTACAGAAACTGATTGTGAGTTTTTATAATATGTACTTTCCCACCACGACTGATTTTTGTACACCAATAGCCCTGTTCACGGTAGAAACTACACAAAGCGATAGTCCTTTTAGCGGAAACGATTTTAGCGAAGACTGGAGTATGTTAAATCATCTTCTGAGAGAAAAAGGTTATAAGCTGCCCTGGCCTTTTAAACAGACTGCTAAATGGTTCTCACCAGGTGGATCGTCGATTATTTCATTTACTAAAGATGAGGCTTTTAACTCGATAGCTGGGTTAAATCTGAGCGCTATTGATAAATTGAATGAAGTATACGTTAAACATTATTTAAAAGACTGAGTTGACGATGACTAACGGGTACTGGAGTAATAATGCTTTAATCCAGCCGTCAGTAATAAGGGAAATGATATGCGTATGGATACGTTTTAATGCAAAAGTCAGTAACTAAATGCTTTGTCATGATTTCGATGCTAGTACTCTCGGGATGTGATAACAAACCGGATAACATGCTATCCGGTTATTCACATGGTGAATTTGTATACCTTTCTTATTCTGGTAATGAAAAAATAGAACGAATCTTCATTAATAAGGGCGATAATGTCATTCCAGGACAGGAGTTAGTGAAGATTGACTCCTTCGATGCACAAAATATTTTCCTGCGTGCTGAAGAAAAACTTTCAGCTGAGAGCGCAGTGTTACGAAATCTGAAATCGGGAGAGCGGCCAGAAGAGCTGGATATTATACGGTCACAGCTAAAAAAAGCCCAATCGGCAGAATCACAGGTAAAGCGGCAGCTTGGGCGATATCGTCATCTTTATGCCAACCATGCCATATCGCGGGCGGAATGGGAGGATATCAGGGATGAGTTAACGCAAAAAGGCGCACAGGTTGAAGAGTTAATTAATCAACTCAAGGCACGGCAACTACCGGCCCGTCAGGATGAGATTAGCCAACAGCTCTCGATGGTGGCCGCGGCAAAACTCGAACGTGATAAAGCGCTTCGGGATGTTCAGCAAACGACGATTGTATCTCCAATAAATGCCAAAGTTTTTGATATTATATATCGTGTTGGGGAGCGTCCTTCAGCTGGCAGACCAATAATCAGTCTGTTACCACCTGAGAATATAAAAGTACGTTTGTTTATACCCGAGGCGATGCTCGGTAAATTTAATATCGGGACGAAGGTAAGACTTTTATGCGACGGTTGTGCCGAACCTATTCCTGGCGTTATTAATTATATCAGTCCTGAAGCAGAGTTTACGCCCCCGGTTATTTACAGTACGAAACGCCGTGAAAAACTTATTTTTATGGCCGAGGCGATCCCTATCCTGGAGCAGGCTGAACGGATGAAAATCGGCCAGCCGTTTGATGTGGAGATTATTGGCAATGAATAATCTTTGTATTGATGTGAAAAATCTCAATAAACATTTTGGCGAACATCATGTCGTAAAGGATTTCTCATTACAGGTGGCAAAAGGCGAGATTTATGGTTTTCTTGGTCCGAACGGTAGCGGAAAAACGACATCGATACGGATGATGTGCGGTTTGATTACGCCCGATTCAGGTGAAGGTTTTTGTCTGGGTATGGACATCTTCACTCAGCGGGAAAAAATAAAACAAAAGATAGGCTACATGACTCAGTATTTCTCGATGTGGGGAAATTTAACTATTCGGGAAAACTTATTTTTTATTGCACGATTATATGGCCTCGACCAGCGTAAGGCCCGGGTTGAGGATGCGCTTACAGAATTAGGTCTTACTTCCCGACAGCACCAGCTGGCTAAGGAACTTTCTGGCGGCTGGAAGCAAAGAATGGCCCTCGCCGCCTGCATGTTGCATGAACCTGTTTTGCTGTTTCTGGATGAACCGACCGCTGGCGTGGATCCAAAAGCGCGACGGGAGTTCTGGCAAATGCTGCATCAGCTCTCTGACAAAGGGATCTCAATGCTGGTGAGTACGCATTATATGGACGAGGCTGAGCGCTGCCATAAAGTTGCTTACCTCTCTTATGGCCGGCTACTGGCGAATGGCACTATTGCATCGATTATCGCTTCGCAGAATCTTATTACCGTGAGAACCAGCGGCGCTGGGCTGACGGTGCTTGAAAGGCAGCTCCAGCGCTTGCCGGATATTGAACAAACGGTCATTTTTGGCAATCAGCTTTATGTTACTTCCAGAGATGAAGCGAAGTTAGCATCCGCGCTATTTGCTTTTAAACAACAGGGTTATGAGTTCTGCCAGGTCGATACCAATCTGGAAGACGCATTTACCTATCTGATGAAAAACAATTGTGAAAAAAATTAATTTAAACTTCTCTCTAACCCGCTGGTTCGGTGTGGTTATTAAGGAGATCCACGAATTACGTCGTGATAAAGTCAGTATCAGCATGGTACTCCTTACCCCTATTTTTCAGCTGATCATTCTTGGCTATGCGATAAATATGGACCCGCATCATCTTCCTACCGCATTACTGAATTACGATAGCGAACGCATGAGTCAGGTTTTTGTGACAGGAGCGCAAAATACCGGATATTTTTCGATGATACCTGTCGATTCTGAAGAGGCAGCTCAGAAAGCATTTGTTCGAGGTGATGTCACTTTTATCGTAACGATCCCCGAGGGGTTTACGCGCAAGATGCTGCGTGGAGAAAAACCTCAGCTGCTCATTCAGGGGGATGCTATCGATCCGATGACCACGGGAAATGCGTTAAGTGCTCTGGTGCAGGTTGCGAAATCGATGTTTCAGCAAGACTTGCCGGGTGAAATGCGTGTAGAGCAAAAAGAGGATGATTTTGAGCTTATTATCCATCGCATGTTTAACCCGGAGGGGATCACCCAGTTTAATACGATTCCCGGTATTATGGGGTCGATACTCAGTACAACCTTGATCCTGATGACCGCTCTGTCGATTACTCGTGAGAGAGAAAACGGTGCGTTAGAAAATTTACTGGTTTCTCCTTTGACCGGGCTTGAGGTCATTGTTGGTAAGATAACACCTTTTGTTATCATTGGCCTGTTTCAGGCGACGTTAATTCTGATTGCCGCCGTTCTGTTATTTGATATTCCTCTTCATGGCAGCGTTTTCCTGCTTTTTTTAGTGTTGTTGATTTATGTCTTCCTCTGCCTGTCAATCGGCATTGGTATTTCTGGCATAGCGCAAAACCAACTGCAGGCGCTGCAAATGTCGTCATTTTATTTTATCCCTTCCATTATGCTGTCTGGCTTTATCAGTCCTTTTATTAGTATGCCCGACTGGGCGAAAGCCATTGGCTCCTGTTTGCCGCTGACCTACTTCATCCGGTTGGTAAAGGGCATTATGCTGAAAGGGTATTCTGCGACGGCATTATTACCCGATCTGTTGCCGCTGATTGGCCTGGCGGTGATAGTGATCGGCGTAGGGTTGAATTCTTATCGGAAAACGCTGGACTGACATTATGTGCGCGCCCGGCAGGTGTTGGCATAGGCTTTTCGCCATGAAATTCGTATAATGCGGCCTTACATTCGTTTCAAGCCGGAGATTTCTATCATGCGTCCAGCAGGTCGTAGCGCCAACCAGGTGCGCCCCGTTACCCTGACCCGTAATTACACAAAACACGCTGAAGGCTCTGTGCTGGTTGAATTCGGTGATACCAAAGTGCTGTGCACCGCCTCCATTGACGAAGGCGTACCGCGTTTCCTGAAAGGACAGGGACAGGGGTGGATCACCGCTGAATATGGCATGCTGCCGCGTTCAACGCACACGCGTAACGCGCGTGAAGCGGCAAAAGGCAAACAGGGCGGCCGGACGATGGAAATTCAGCGCCTGATCGCCCGTGCGCTGCGCGCGGCGGTTGATCTGAAAGCGCTGGGCGAGTTTACCATCACCCTCGACTGCGATGTGCTGCAGGCCGACGGCGGCACCCGCACCGCGTCTATTACCGGTGCCTGCGTGGCGCTGGCCGACGCGCTGAATAAGCTGGTGGCGGCCGGCAAGCTGAAAACTAACCCGATGAAAGGGATGGTGGCGGCGGTCTCTGTTGGGATCGTTAATGGAGAAGCCATCTGCGATCTGGAGTACATCGAAGACTCTGCCGCGGAAACCGATATGAACGTGGTGATGACCGAAGATGGTCGCATCATCGAGGTGCAGGGTACGGCAGAAGGCGAGCCGTTCACCCATGAAGAGCTCCTCACTCTCCTGGCGTTAGCCCGAGGGGGGATCGAATCCATTATTACGACGCAGAAGGCGGCGTTAGCAGATTAGTTTTTAAGGCGACTGAGAAGTCGCCTTTTTTTTGACCGTAAAAAAGTAAGATGAGGAGCGAATCCATGAAGCCGTATCAGCGCCAGTTTATTGAGTTTGCGCTTAGCAAGCAGGTTCTTAAGTTTGGCGAGTTCACGCTGAAATCCGGGCGTAAGAGCCCCTATTTCTTTAACGCCGGCCTGTTTAACACCGGGCGCGATCTGGCTCTGCTGGGCCGTTTTTATGCCGAGGCGCTGGTGGATTCCGGGATTGAGTTCGACCTGCTGTTTGGCCCGGCCTACAAAGGGATCCCGATTGCCACCACCACCGCGGTGGCGTTAGCCGAACACCATGACCGCGACCTGCCTTACTGCTTTAACCGTAAAGAGGCGAAGACTCACGGCGAAGGCGGCAATCTGGTCGGTAGCCCACTGCAGGGCCGGGTCATGCTGGTGGATGATGTGATCACCGCCGGTACGGCGATTCGCGAATCCATGGAGATCATCCAGGCCAACGGCGCGCAGCTGGCGGGTGTGCTGATCTCCCTGGATCGTCAGGAGCGCGGCCGCGGAGATATCTCCGCCATTCAGGAAGTGGAGCGGGATTACGGCTGCCAGGTTATCTCGATCGTCACCCTGAAAGAGCTGATCGCTTACCTGGAAGAGAAACCGGAGATGGCGGAACACCTGGCGGCAGTTCGCGCTTATCGCGAAGCCTACGGCGTGTAACGAAAAAGCCCGGTAAGCAGAGCGCTACCGGGCAATGCAAAAAAACTACTGCAGCTGTGCGGCGACCAGCGGCCAGCGGGCGTCGAAATCATCCGTCGGACGGTATTTGAACTCGCTGCGCACAAAGCGCGACAGCATGCCCTCGCAGAAGGCCAGCAGCTGGCTGGCCAGCAGCGTTTCGTCGAGAGTATAGCCTTCGCCTTCGCGCATTTTTTTCTCGCGCATCACCTGACGCAGCTGCACTTCGATGCGTTCAAAAAGCTGGTTGATACGGCCCTGCAGCCGATCCTGTTCGAACATCAGCGCGTGTCCGGTGAGGATGCGCGTAAGCCCAGGATTACGCTCGCCAAACCCAAGAATCAACAGAACAATCAGGCGCAGGCGCGCTGATGTGTCCTTCTCATCTTTCAGAATCAAATTGATGCGCGTAATCAGACTGTCTTCAATGAACTCGATCAGGCTGTCAAACATGCGGGTTTTGCTGGGAAAATGGCGATACAGCGCGGCTTCAGAAACGCCGACGGAAGCCGCCAGTTTCGCGGTGGTAATACGTTGGCTACCATCGCTGGATTCCAGCATTAGCGCCAGAGATTGAAGTATTTCTTCGCGACGATTCCGTTTCGCAGTTTGCTTTTCTGCCATGTTTTAAAATACCCCTGAAAATAAGCACTTGTCAGGCAGACATCCACAATGCGACCGCAAACCAGAGTTTGCGGTGATGTTATTGCATTATGCGCGTTGGGATGCAGATTCCGTGTTGCTGGGCTTATTTACGCCCTGAGTGACCGAAGCCGCCTTCGCCGCGGTCGGTGGCATCGAAAGATTCCACCAGGTTAAATTCCGCCTGCACGACCGGCACAAAGACCATCTGCGCGATACGTTCGCCCGGCTCGATAATAAAGCTCTGCTGACCGCGGTTCCAGACGGACACCATCAGCTGCCCCTGGTAATCGGAGTCGATAAGGCCCACCAGGTTGCCCAGCACCACGCCGTGCTTATGACCCAGGCCCGAGCGCGGCAGGATCACCGCCGCCAGAGAGGGATCGGCGATATGAATCGCAAGGCCGGTCGGCAACAGCGTGGTTGCGCCCGGCGCCAGCTCTACGGCGTCGTCGAGACAGGCTCGCAGGTCAAGTCCGGCGGAGCCGGAGGTGGCATAGGTCGGCAGCGGAAATTGCTGGCCGACACGCGGGTCCAGAATCTTAACGTCGATTTTTTTCATCATAACGGGTCACGATCTCGTCGAGTAATAATTGGCCCAGGAGTTCCTTGCGCTCAAGTGGTAAGCGCTTTTCCCCATCCTGCCAGAAAAGGTGTAATGCGTTGCTATCGCTGTTAAATCCCTGATTAGGCTGGGAAACATCGTTGGCGCAAATCAGGTCGAGGTTTTTGCGGGCACGTTTTTGCCGCGCATATTCTTCCACATTATTCGTTTCGGCGGCAAACCCAACGACGTAGGGGCGATGCGATTTTAGCGCTGCAACCCCGGCGACGATATCCGGGTTTTTAACCATTTTTATTGTTAATTCATCACCTTGTTTTTTTATTTTATCTTCGGCGATGGCGGCGGCGCGGTAATCCGCCACCGCGGCGCAGCCAATAAAAATGTGCTGCTGCTGAGCGCTGGCCTGGACGGCCGCTTCCATTTCCAGCGCGGTAGTGACATCAATGCGCTGCACAAAGGGCGGTGTCGGTAGCGATACCGGTCCGCTGACCAGGGTCACGTTCGCGCCGCGCTGTGCGGCGGCGGCGGCAATCGCGAAGCCCATCTTACCGGAGCTGTGGTTTGAGATGTAACGCACCGGATCCAACGGCTCACGGGTCGGGCCCGCGGTAATCATGAGGTTGAGATGTTGCAAATCTTTGACAGGGGAGGCGAAATGCTGTGCAACCATCTCCACGATGGTTAACGGATCGAGCATTCGCCCCGGGCCGACGTCGCCGCAGGCCTGGCTACCGCTGTCCGGTCCCCACAGCAGCAGGCCGCGGGATGCGAGCGTCTGCAGATTATGCTGGGTGGCCTGCGCGCGATACATCTGCTGGTTCATGGCGGGCAAGACGGCAACCGGGGAAGGGGTGGCGAGACAGATCGTCGACACCAAATCATTGGCCATGCCTGCCGCCACGCGGGCGATCAAATCGGCGGTCGCCGGGGCGAGGATCACCAGGTCGGCCCATTTTCCGAGCTCAATATGGCCCATGGCCGCTTCCGCCGCCGGATCGAGCAGGCTGTCGGAAACCGGATAGCCGGATACCGCCTGCAGGCTGAGTGGGGTGATGAACGCTTTTGCCGCCTCCGTCATTGCGACACGCACTTCCGCGCCGCGTTCACGTAGTCGCCGTACCAGTTCCGGGGTTTTATACGCCGCGATACCGCCGCTGACGCCCAGGACGATTTTTTTACCCGCCAGAGTCATCATGATGTATTCCTGTTGCCGTAGACCAGAATCCGCGCATCTTATCACAATCCTGCCGCCGTCGTGCCTCTGACGGGCATTCACTTTGCGAGCGGCTACGCAGGGTGAAAAGCGGCGGGTCGGCAGCGTCGTCAGGTTGTGCCAGGATAGGCTGATTCACGCAGGAGGGCGCATGGACGGAACGGAAAATCTGATGCCACGGGAGAAGATGCTGCAATTCGGCATCGAGGCGCTGACGGACGTTGAGCTACTGGCGCTGTTTCTGCGCATTGGCACACGCCGTCAGGATGTGCTGAGCTACGCCCAGGCGTTATTGCAGCGTTTTGGTTCGCTCTACGCTCTGCTTTCCGCTGATAAAGCGCAACTGGTTGCCGTTGACGGGCTGGGGCTGGCGAAATATGCGCAACTGAAGGGGATTGCCGAGCTGGCGCGGCGCTATTTTAGCTCGCAGCTGGTTGAGGAGGCCGCGCTGGTCACCCCCTCGATGACGCGGGAATTTTTGCAAAGCCAGCTAACGGAAGAGGAGCGCGAGATCTTTATGGTGATCTTTTTAGATAATCAGAACCGCGTGTTGAAACATAGCCGCCTTTTTTCTGGTACTCTTAGCCACGTTGAGGTGCATCCGCGAGAAATTGTACGCGAAGCCATCAAAGTGAACGCTGCCGCCGTGATCCTTGCGCATAATCATCCCTCCGGTAGTCCGGAGCCGAGTCAGGCTGACAGGCTGATTACCGAAAGGGTGGTAAAGTGTTGTCGATTCATGGAGATACGCGTGCTTGACCATCTGGTTATCGGCCGCGGTGCGTATGTATCTTTTGCCGAACGTGGCTGGATTTAGCCCCGAACTGGCGATCCTTCGGGATCTTTGTCTGTTCGGGACTTGAGCACATCGCCGAGTCAGCGTATACTACGCCACCTTTGAGAATCTCGGGTTTGGCATTTGGGCCTGGCAGTCGAGAGTTCACATTGAACTGCGATGACCAGGCTGTAAAGCCTGACGAGGCGCCAATACCCCATACGAAGCTCGAGCTAATTTGATTTTTGGAGAATAGACATGTCCCGAGTCTGCCAAGTTACTGGCAAGCGTCCGGTGACCGGTAACAACCGTTCCCACGCACTGAACGCGACTAAACGCCGTTTCCTGCCGAACCTGCACTCTCACCGTTTCTGGGTTGAGAGCGAGAAGCGTTTTGTCACCCTGCGCGTATCTGCTAAAGGTATGCGTGTAATCGATAAGAAAGGCATCGATACAGTTCTGGCTGAACTGCGTGCCCGTGGCGAAAAGTACTAAGTACTTAGAGGAAATAAATCATGGCTAAAGGTATTCGTGAGAAAATCAAGCTGGTTTCTTCCGCTGGTACTGGTCACTTCTACACCACCACGAAGAACAAACGTACCAAACCGGAAAAAATGGAACTGAAAAAGTACGATCCGGTTGTACGTCAGCACGTTATCTACAAAGAAGCTAAAATCAAATAATTTTAGCCTCCTTGTATAAAAACCCCGCTCCGGCGGGGTTTTTTGTTTTTAAAACTCCCCCATATAGCTTTCACACACTCCCTTTTCAGCCACCTGTCCGTGAAGCACAATACGCCGGGTTAATGGAGGAAAATCATGCCTGAATTACCAGAGGTTGAAACCAGCCGCCGCGGCATTGAGCCGCACCTGGTTGGCGCAACCATTCTGCACGCCGTCGTGCGCAACGGACGGCTGCGCTGGCCGGTTTCTGAAGAGATTTATCGCCTGAGCGACGTTCCGGTGCTCAGCGTGCATCGTCGCGCCAAATACCTGCTTCTGGAACTCCCGAACGGCTGGATCATCGTCCATCTAGGGATGTCGGGAAGCCTACGCATCCTGAGCGAAGAGCTGCCTGCGGAAAAACACGATCACGTTGATCTGGTTATGAGTAACGGTAAAGTCCTGCGCTATACCGATCCGCGCCGCTTTGGCGCCTGGCTGTGGACCAAAGAGCTGGAAGGCCACCCGGTGCTGGCGCATCTGGGGCCGGAGCCGCTGAGCGACGCCTTCAACGCCGATTATCTCCAGCAGAAATGCGCGAAGAAGAAAACCGCGATCAAACCCTGGCTGATGGATAACAAGCTGGTGGTGGGCGTCGGCAATATCTACGCCAGTGAATCGCTGTTCTCCGCCGGGATCCACCCTGACAGGCTGGCGTCCTCACTGTCGCGGGACGAGTGCGAGCAGCTGGTGAAGGTGATTAAGCTGGTCCTGCTGCGTTCGATAGAGCAGGGCGGCACCACGCTGAAGGACTTCCTGCAAAGCGATGGCAAGCCCGGCTATTTTGCCCAGGAGCTACAGGTCTATGGCCGCAAGGGCGAACCCTGCCGGATCTGCGGCACGCCGGTTGTCGGGACCAAGCATGCCCAGCGGGCGACCTTTTATTGCCGCCAGTGTCAGAAATAGTCACCGGAACAGGAATGATTGTCGGCCAGGTCAGCGGACCTGCGGGGGCGCATCTGGTGGGCCGGGGACGTTTGTAGGCCAGGTGAGCGCAGCGCCAGCCTGGCTCATGCCCCAGCAGATGCGTTACTTCAGCTTATTCAACAGCGCCTGGTGGACGTTGGCTGGCAGGAAGTGAGAGACATCGCCCTGGTGGCGCGCGACTTCTTTGACCAGCGAAGAGGAGATAAACGACCACTCTTTGCACGGCATCAGGAACACGCTCTCAAGGGTGGGCATCAAATGGCGGTTCATATGGGCCAGCTGCATCTCATATTCGAAATCCGCCACCGCCCGCAGGCCGCGGATCAGGATATTGGCCTGCTGCGCGCGCGCGAAGCTGGCCATCAGGTCGCTGAAGCCGACCACCTGAACATTCACCAGGTGGGCCGTCGCCTGCTCCGCCAGCGCAATACGTTCATCAAGGCTGAACATCGGCTTTTTACTCGGGCTGGCGGCGATAGCCAGCACCACTTTATCGAACATACTCGCCGCGCGGGTGACGATATCGATATGGCCATTGGTGATGGGATCGAAGGTACCCGGATAGATCGCTTTTGTGCTCATGATGACTCTTTCTCCGAGTAGCCGTGGCTCAGCGCCCACAGCTCGGTATATTTCGTAAACGTATACTGCGCGTTGACCATCGCCAGTAACCAGCCCTGCTTACCGTCCAGCACCCCACCGCGCAGCAGCAGCGTTTTCAGGAACGCGCCCAGCGTGTGGCTGAATATCCCCGCCATCGAGGTCTTCTTGCCCTTCCGGTGGCGTTCTAGCGCCCATGCGGCGGCGTAAGCCAGCTGTTTTTGCTGAAAGCCAGCGAAGTCGCGGCACGTCAGATGCAGGAGATCGCCGGTCAACGGAATGACCTCGGCGCCCAGGCTATCCAGCGATTCATGGACCAGATTATCGTTATAGCGGTAACGGGCGCGTTCGTACAGGCGCAGGACGCGATCGGGGTACCAACCGCTGTGGCGCATAAAGCGTCCGAGAAAATAGTTACGGCGGGCGATGCTGTAGATGGCGCCGCGCTGCGGGGCTGCCAGTACCGTAAGAATAGCCTGCCTGAGTTCCGGCGTGACGCGCTCATCGGTATCGATCATCAACACCCAGTCGCCGGTGGCGTAGTCCTGCGCGCGCTGGCGCTGAATGCCATAGCCTCGCCAGTCGGTATGGGTATAGACCTGCGCCCCGAGGCGGCGAGCCAGCTCGACGGTGCCGTCGGTACTGCCGGAGTCGAGGACGATAATTTCATCCGCCCAGCTAACGGAGTCCAGACAATCCGGCAGCAGGTCCGCTGCGTTTTTGGCGATCATCACCACGGAAAGCCGGTTCGACATTAATGACTCCGCTGCGGCAGGTAAGGTTGCAGTAACTGTAGCAGACGCGACAGCGCGCCCTGGTTCTGGTGCAGCACTTCCACCGCGTGACGGCCATACCACAGGCGGTAGTCTTCATCGGTCAGCAGCGTGGAAACCTCTTTGACCAGCGAGTTAGCGTCGGTGACGGTGATCAGGCCATCGTCCTGCTGCAGCTTGGCGCAGATATCTTTGAAATTGAAGGTATGCGGCCCCATCAGCACCGGAATGGCGTGTGCCGCCGGCTCGAGCGGGTTATGGCCGCCGCGCTCCACCAGGCTGCCGCCGACGAAAGCGAGGTCGGCAATGCCGTAGAGCAGCATCAGTTCGCCCATGGTATCGCCAATGACCACCTGGGTACTGGAGGAGGGGATCTCGCCGGTGCTGCGCAGAGTGAAGCTCATTCCGGCTTTTTGCACCATGTCGCGGGCGTCAGGGAAGCGCTCCGGATGGCGAGGAACAAGGATCAGCAGCAGGTTCGGAAAGGTCTCCAGCAGCTTTTTATGCGCCTGGAGGATAATTTGCTCTTCGCCATCGTGGGTGCTGGTGGCAATCCAGACTTTGCGGTGCGGCGCCCATTGCCGGCGCAGCGTCACCGCGCGGGCCGCCAGCTCTGGCGTGACGGAGATATCGAATTTCAGGCTGCCGGTGACCGCCAGCTGGTTGCGCTTCAGTCCCAGCGCGAGGAAGCGGTTGCCATCTTCTTCATTCTGCGCGGCGATAAGCGTAATACGGCTCAACAGGCGGCGCATAAAGCCGCCCAGCTTGGCATAGCCTTTGGCGGAACGTTCGGACAGGCGGGCGTTGGCAATCACCAGCGGGATCTTACGCTTATGCAGCGCGGCTACCATATTCGGCCACAGTTCGGTCTCCATGACGATCACCAGCTTCGGCTGAACGGTGTCCAGGAAGCGGTTCATGGCGCCGGGCAGATCGTAGGGCAGATAGACGTGATGGACATCTTTGCCGAAGGCCGACATGGCGCGCTCGGAGCCGGTCGGCGTCATGGTGGTGACGGTGATCGGCAGAGAAGGGTAGCGGTGGCGCAGGGCGCGAACCAGCGGGATGGCGGCTAAGGTCTCGCCGACGGAAACGGAGTGCAGCAGAATGCCATCCGGCTCTACCTTGTTCTGACAGAAGCCATAGCGTTCCGCCCAGCGTTTACGGTAGGCAGGAGCCTTACGACTGCGCAGCAGCAGCCGCAGCCACACCAGCGGCTGAATAAGGTAAAGTAGGGTGGTATAAAGCAATTCCAAACTATTTATCCGTTCTCTGTTTTGGCGGGCAAATTCTAAGCATTTAGCCCGCGTAAAGCTATCTCTTTGGCGGAAACAGCGGGTTTTTGGTCTATCCCGCGTGGCGATAACGCTTAATACGCAGATAACGGCGTCCCAGGCGCCAGCGTAAACGGAAAGTACAGGCGTTTTTCCAGATTAACCGCCAGATACCGCGGTCGAAGAATTCTTTAATGATAACATGCTTTTTCGACTCATCTTTCATACTGTCGAAGGTGTGGATGATCCCCAGGCCTTCTTTGGCGATCTGCCAGCGACAGGCGGCGATATGGCGCACTTTGTCCGGGTAACGCTGGTTGATCGCCTCCAGCATCTCCAGAATTTTCATGTAATGGCGCGCCGAACGCATCAGCGTGTCGTCGTTGTCCGGCTTATGCGACACCGACTCAGAGTGGATGTAGTAATCATAGAATTGCTGACTGGTGTACTGCACGCGCTCCGCGGCCAGCAGCGCCTCTGTGGTCCACGGGATATCCTGATGGCGCAGGCCGGGTTCGAAATGGAAGTGATGCTGGCGGATAAAATCGTGGCGATAGATATTGAGCCAGGTGACGTGCAGAAATTTCCGCGAGTCCAGGGCCTGCTTGAGCCAGACATGGCCCGGCAGCACACCGGTCGAGGGCAAGCGATCCAGCGGAAAGATCGGGTGGCTCTCGCGGCGCTTTTCGTACACGTAGGTGCCGTTGCAGGTGGCGACATCGAGATGTGCTTTCTCCGCCATCTCCAGCAGCGTGCGATACATGCCCGGATAGAGTTTATCGTCGATGTCCGGAAACGCGAGATACTTGCCGCTGGCAACCGCCAGGCCGGTATTGCGCGCGACCGAGACGCCCTGGTTTTCCTGCTCCAGCACCTGGACGTTCTGCAGCCGATCCCGCCATTCGGCGATCACCGCCAGGCTGTTGTCCGTCGACCCATCGTTCACCAGGATCAGTTCATAGCTGTCCAGCTGCTGCTGTTCAATGCACTCAAAGAATTGCGCAAGAAATTTCTCACCGTTGTAGACGGCAGCCACGATGCTCAGTAAAGGCGTTTGACTCATAAATCTTCGATCCTGGTTAACTAACGGCGTCAGATGCGCTGCAGCTGACGGTACTGCTGACAAATGGACACGACGCTGAATTTTTCCAGCGCGGCATCGTCGATGGCCGGCGGGTTATGGTAAATGCTTTGCATCGTCTGAGCCAGCGCCGGACTGGTGAGATCCGCCAGACCGCGGGCAAGTTCGCCGGTGAGGATCTCGGTGACGCCGCCGGGGCAGCGGGTGCTGGCGACCGGGGTATGCAACAGCAGCGCCTCCACCACCACATTGCCGAATCCTTCGCTATCCGAGCTCAAAACCAGCATCCGCGCGCCTTTGATCCACGGTAAGGGGTTTTCCTGAAAACCTTTGAACCACACCCGGTCGTCAATCTGCAGCGTTTTGGCCAGCTGGCGCAGGCGCTGCTCTTGCTCCGGTTTCCCCTGGCCTAACAGCACCAGCGGCGCGTCGATGCCGCTTTGCGCGTAGGCTTCGAGCAGGCGGTCGTGGCGTTTGCCGGGATGGAAGCGGCCGACGTGAATCAGGTAGTCGCCGTCCGGGCGCTCGCTGTCGGCTTCCGCCCCGGCGCGCAGGGCGGCGATATCGAAGGGGTTATAGATGGTTTTCAGCTGCGCCGGGCGCAGGGCGAAGGCTTCCACCAGATCGCGCCCCACGGCGTCGGAAACCGCCACCACGTTGCGCCCCTGGTAAATCCGCTTAATTTTCTGCTGCTTCATCCAGCGGTCAAAGCCGGTACGGTGACCAAGATAAGAGGCCGAGAAGACGCCGTGCAGGCAGAACCAGACGTTGCGCTCGCGCAGCGCCCGGCTGCGGGCGACGATGCGGTCGGTTTTGTGCAGGTTGGAGAGCACAAGGTCAAATTGTCCCTGCTGCTCGGCCCGGATGACCGCGGCGTCCAGCTGGCGGGCGCGGCGGGACAGCTCGGTCAGCTTGCGCCACGGTTTGCGGCAGCGATCGGCCACCACCTGGTAGTCGAGCCCCTCGGGCAATGGGTACTCGCAGACGTCGCGTAGCGAAATGAGCGAGACCCGATCGCCGTCGCGCAGGAACTGCGCCGCCAGGGTGAGAACCACTTTCTCCGCGCCGCCGCCGGGCAATCCGTCAATCACAAATAAGATGCGCATCGTTATTTCACCAGATCCTGATAAAGGGAAAGCAGCTGGGTTGAGAGGCGCTCGCTGGTGCAGGCCATGATGCGCTCGCGGGCGCGGTCGCCTTCCGCGGAGCCCAGCGCGCGGGCAGGCAGGGCCATCACCGCCTGCTGCAGCGCCGGGATATCCAGGGCGTCGCAGACGTAACCGTTGTGGCCGTTGACGATAAACTCCGCCCCGCCGCAGCCGGTGGTGGTGATCACCGGCAGACCGCAGGCCATTGCCTCAAGGATGACGTTGGGGAACGGATCGTAGAGGGTCGGCAGCAGCAGGCCATCAGCCATCTGATAGAACGGCAGCGTCTCCGACTGCATGCCGAAGAAGCGCACCCGCGCTTCGCAGCCGAGACTCTTCGCCAGCGCCTGATAGCGCGGCTGATCTTTATCTTTGCCAACCACCAGCAGATAGCGATCGGTCGGGGCGATGGCGCGGATCGCCGCCGCCAGCCCTTTACGCTCAAAGCCGGAGCCGACGTAAATCAGGCAGGTCGCCTGCAGCGGCAACTGCCATTTGGCGCGTAAGGCGGCAAAGGTTTCTTCGCCCGGCGGCAGGAAACGCTGGTTATCAATGGCGTTATAGATAACGTGGATCTTGTCCGCCGGCAGGCCAAAGTCTTCGATGATCTCGCGTTTGATCATCTCGGCGTTGCAGATCACCCCGCGCAGATGCGGGTCTTCGTACATCGCCCGTTCCGCTTGCATCACATAACGGTGGTAGCGGTCGGCGAACAGCAGGCGGCTTTTCCAGGCCGGTAAAATGCGCGAGCGCTGTTGCAGCCAGCGGCGATGAACGCCGTCGCCGGCGCGGTAGAGATCGCAGCCGGGAATACGCTCATGGCTCTGCACCAGGTCGAAGGATTCGCGCTGCCAGAGCGCCCGCGCGGCGTTGGCAAACCCGCGCTCGCGGCTGATGCGCCCCCATTTGCGCGGATTACAGATATGGATCTGCCAGTCCGGTTTCACCGGCCCCTGCCATTCGCGGGTGATGACGTTCAGCTGCAGATGACTGCTGTCGAGGGCTTCCAGCGCGCGGGAGACAAAGCGTTCTGCGCCGCCGTCCGGGCGGTACTTCTGCCGCACCAGAGCCAGCCTGAATTTACTCATGCCAGTACCTTTTTCGCCGCCGCGATCACGGCGTCGGTAGGAATTAAATCGAGATAACGTTCGTCGGTGTTGGTGTTGATGGCGTCCGGGTCGGGCAGCGGACCGAAGTCACCTGCCCAGATCACCTCGCCTTTCGCCTGCCATGGACGCCAGAAGGTCAGCTTCGAGGGGCCGAACAGGGCGACCAGCGGGGTGCCGAGAGCCGCAGCCATATGCATTGGCACCGAGTCGACGCCGATAAACAGCCGGGCGTGATCGATCACCGCCGCCAGCTGGCGCAGCGTTAACTGGCCGGCTAAAGAGTGCAGCCGCGCCTGCGGGCAGCCGGCGATGATGGTCTCCACCATCTTCTTCTCTCTATCGTCGGGGCCGGAGGTGAGTACCACCGCGTACCCTTCGGCGGACAGCGCGTTGATCAGCGCGCTCATCCGATCTTCGCGCCAGCATTTAAAGAACCAACGCGACGTTGGCTGGATGACGATGTAGTTATCCCGGAAGTCCTCCGGCAGCAGGGCGCGGCTGGTGGCCCAGTCTGCTTCGCTGTAGCCCATCCGCGCCGGGGCGTCGTTCAACTGGATACCGAGCGGAGCGAGGATAGAGAGATTCTGCTGTACCGTATGCAGCTGATTATGCTGTTGGGTGGCGGCCAGCGCGGTGTGGCAATAGCGCCAGAACGGGTGGCGACGCTTCGGAAAATCAAAGCCGATCCGCGTCGCGGCGCCGGTCAGTTTGCTGATAATCGCGCTCGGCCACTGGTCGGCAAGGTTGAGCACCATATCGTATCGCTGCTGGCGCAGCGTCTGAATGAGCTGCCATTGCATCTTCAGCTGATGCTTTTTCCCCTGCTTTTTCCAGCGGCGGTCGAGACCATAAATTTGGTGGATATCGGGGTTGGCGGCGAGCATATCCCGGGTCTCTTCATACAGCAGGACATCCACGCTGGCGGCGGGATACTGCTGTTTCAGCGCGTGAATAAGCGGGGTGATCAGCAGCATGTCGCCATGATGGCGCAGCTTAATGACCAGGATCCGCGCCGGGTTCAAGGGGCTGCGGGAGAGGGTTTCAGGCGTCATACTCTGTTCTTCATCCAGGATAAGGGTTCCGATTCTAGGGGATCAGACAGATTGAGAGAAGCGTTGTATTGCTCTACCATGACCCGATACGTATGGCCTGAGGACGTTTTCGTGCACAATCCCGCATTTCTCATCACGATTGATACAGAGGGCGATAACCTCTGGCAAAAACATGACAGCATCACCACCGAGAATGCGCGTTATCTCCCGCGTTTTCAGCAGCTTTGCGAAAAGTATGGCTTTAAACCGGTCTATTTGACCAATTATGAAATGGCCATCGATCCCTTTTATATCGAATTCGCCAGAGACGTGATTGCCCGCGGCACCGCGGAAGTCGGTATGCATCTGCATGCCTGGAACAGCCCGCCGACCGAGCCGCTGACCGCCGATGACTGGCGGCATAAGCCTTATCTCATTGAATATAGCGATGCCATGATGCGTGAGAAGGTCGACTATATGACGCGTCTGCTGGAGGACACCTTCCAGACCAAAATGGTTAGTCATCGCGCCGGGCGCTGGGCCTTTGACGAGCGCTATGCGCGTCTGCTGGTGGAGTACGGGTATCAGGTGGATTGCTCGGTGACCCCGCGGGTGAACTGGAAGACCGCAAAGGGGGCGCCGCAGGGCGATGGCGGGACCGATTATCGTCGCTTCCCGCAGCATGCCTATTTCCTCGATGAAAATGACATCAGCCGCGAGGGCCGCTCGCCGCTGCTGGAAGTGCCGATGAGCATTCAGTACAAGCACTCCGCGTGGATGAACAGCGTGAAGCAGGGCTACGACCGCCTGCGCGGCAAAGTGCGTTCCCCCTCCGTGCACTGGCTGCGTCCGATGGGCGGCAACGTGGAGACGATGAAAAAAGTCGTCGAACAAACGTTGACGCAGGGCAATGACTACGTGGAATATATGCTCCACTCTTCAGAATATATGCCCGGCGGCAGCCCCACGTTCCAGAATGAACGGGATATTGAGCGTTTATACGCTGACCTTGAAGCCTTTTTTAGCTGGCTGGCGCCGCAGGTGAAGGGCATGACGTTGGCAGAATATTACCAGCGGAAAATCACACAGCGCTAACACAGCTCAAGGTACCGTATGCGTATCCTTAAACAATTGACGCGGAAAAAGAACGCTTTTTTCCGCGGTATTAAATTTAATTTAATTAACTATCGATACAGAAATAAGCCGGCGCGCAAACCCTTCGACCCGGCCCCCGTGCGCCGCGTGCTGCTATTGCGCCTGGACGATAAAGTCGGCGATATGGTGGTGACCACCGGCTGCGCCAGAATACTGGCCGAAAGGGGATATCAGGTTTCGGTGTTAACCGGACCAATATGCTGCGAAATATTAGCCGGCTCAGAATTCATTGAGCAAGTATATTTATATCGACCACGCATGTCCTTAAATACGTTACGGGCGGCGGGTTTTGATGCGGTTATCGATTTTGATGACGTGACCAGCTATGAACGCTTTAAATTACTCGCCGATTTACGGGCGACCAGCGTGATTGGCTTTAATAAAGAGCCCTATAAACTTTACGATCATTCGATCGCTTTTTTTGACAGCAACAGCCATATTTCCCTGCGCTATCAACAGGTGGTGAAGCTTTTTGGCGTCGTTGACGACCAGCCATACGACTATCATCTCCCCGGCTGTCGCCATGAGCGGGAGAAAGTGGCGCGCTTGCTTTCCCAGGCCGGAGAGGTCGCACTGCGCATCGCCATTAACCCTTTTACCGCCTCTGAGGATAAAGACTTCTGTCGTCATCAGGTGGCGACCCTGGTCGAGCGGCTACATGCTCTGCCTTACCGGGTCTGTATCGTGATGGTGGGTCGCAGCGAGAAAATTCAGCAGCTGGGGCTGGATATGGCGCTGTACGTCGCCGACAGCACCATCAACTCCGCCGTGGAGGTGATTCGCAGCTGTGATTTAGTCATTACGCCGGACACCTCGATCGTGCATATCGCCCGCGCTTTCGATAAACCGATGGTGGCGGTCTATAACAAACGCAAACTCAAGGATACCGGGCTGCCCGGCTATCATATCTGGGCGCCGGGCTATGACAAAGCGAGGCAGATCGTTTGTGAAGAAGCGAATGTCGCCGATGTGGCGATTGAGTCGGTATGGCCGGTGATTAAAGAGCAGGCCGACCGGCTGGTCGCCGCCCGCAGTTAATAGAAAAGTGAATATAAAAAAGGGCCGTCAGCGGCCCTTTCTTGTTAACGCTTTTCCGCCAGCCCTTTGCTGAGCGCAATGCCCAGCGGCAGCCAGAACAGCACCCAGGTTTCCCGGGGGTTGCTGATGATAAACATCCCCTGCGAGGCCATAAATACCAGCGCGTAAAACAGGATCGCCAGACTGTAGCGGCTGTCGGAGCGGCGCTTGCGCCACGCCTGCCACAGTCCGCAGGCAATGACCGCCAGCAACAGCAGTAAACCCACGATGCCGCCTTTCAGCAGGGCGCCCATATATACACTGTGGGTGGTGGTGATGTGTTCGCCGCTGTAGTTGATGAAATCCAGTTCATAGCTGAAACCGCGTCCCAGCCAGGGCTGGCTGGCCATCTCCGACAGTGTATGGTGCCAGATGCTCAGGCGCAGTCCGCTTTGGGTGCCCAACTCTTCGAAACGGGCGAGCAGCATGTCGCCCACCGGCGTCATGACCAAAAGCAGAGCCACCAGCACGGCCAGCGCCGCGGCGATCAGCAGGTTGCGGCGGGTGAAGACGTGCAGGTGCAGCGTACAGCCGACCGCCAGCACCAGGGCGATGATCGGCCCGCGGCTTTGGGTCAGCAGCATCATCACCAGCATGATGGCCACTGGCAGATAGAGCCAGTGGCTGGCTTTTTCTTTCAGCAGCATACCGCAGATTAAGATGCCGATGCCGCAGTATCCGGCAAGGTCGATAACGTTTGTTGGCCCGGGGTTCTCGGGGGAGACCGCCCGCTCGGTGAGGACCAGGGTGTGGTCGAACATCAGCGTCCACAGCGAGAGCACGGTGATCCCGCCAACCACCGCCAGCATGGCCAGGCGGCGGGTTCGTTCGTCGCTGAGCAGCATCGCCATCAGCAACAGATAGCCCGTCAGGTACACGCCGTGGGTGATCGGCGAGTCGATATGCTGCGGCGTATGGCCCCACAGGTTACTGAGGGCGTAATAGATAAAGAAGACCGCCAGCAGCGCCCAGGTCTGCCACTGCTCGCGTAACACGCCGGCCAGCGCCTGGCGGTTTTCCGGGCGTACCAGCGAGAGCAAGAGCAGCAGGATCGATAAATGCAGCAGGTTATTGGTCCGGGTGGACATGCAAAAAATCGCGCTGAAAAATAAAAACAAAGGAAAAACAATCGAGTAACCCTGTCTGGCGTAGTTACTCATTTTTAAAGTACTCATTAAACGCAACCTTTTCGAAAATAGTGTCCGGCACAGCGCTTTCTGGTGAAAAATTAATGACCCGGATCTGGCGTTGCTGCAGTACCTGCGCGGCATGCGCAAAGGAGGGCATGACGAGGGTATCCACTTTTGTTGCCAGGTACGAAGGCAATTTTTCTTGTTGTGTTTCGTAGAATCGCGGCTGGTTGAAGTTAGTCATATCCAGACCGCTGACCAGGATAGTGTTGAAGCCCAGCCAGGCGAGGATCTGCAGCGCCCAGTAGACCACCGTGCCGGCATCAAAGACGCCCTGGCGAATATCGGTGCTAAAACAGATATCCGGGCGCTGGGGATGAAAGCACATCGCCGGATTCTGCTGGTAAGTGCGCTTTATCGCTTCGCTGGCGACTTTCGGCTGGTAAATCTTATAGCAACCGTCCTCAATCAACGCCAAACGGCAGCGCAGCGCGTCCGCATGGCGATCGACGATTTTGGCGATCCCATGCATGGTGGTGAACAGCAGAATGTCCGGCTGACTGACGATGGCGCGGATAATGTCCGGCTTCTTATCGAAAAACTCCATGTCGACGATGGTATAGAGCGAAAAGTGCAGTTGGTCGGCAAGATGCCAGGCGCCATTGACGCCCATCACCGGGATCGTTTTCGACAACAGGGAAAAATCGATATTGCGGGTCGAAGGGCCAGTGGCGGTCAGCAGGACTTCGCCTTGCATGCTGTTTTTCAGCGCGCTCAGGCTGACCAGCGGCACCGTTTTCCCTTTATAACGCAACGCGCTGATTTCGCCGCTCGGCGCGCGGGTGATGCGGGTAAAAGGCCACAGATTTTCATTGTGACGATAAGCGCGAGGGCGGGTGTAGCGATAGATCTGCTTAAACAGGGATCCCATCAGAGCAGCCCCTGATTTTGCAGAAGAAGATGAACCCGGCTGGCGGTAATATCGCCGGTGTTGGCGCTGTTTTCCGGCCGCACGATGTGCTGGTTTTTACCGTATCCGCCAATCAGCCCCGGATCGGTCGGGCCGTAGAGCGTGAAGTTCGGTTTATCCAGCGCGGCGGTCAGATGACTCAGGCCGGTATCGACCGAGACGACGGCCCGGGCGCTGGCCAGAACCTGCGCCACCTGCTCAAGGCTCAGGCGCGGCAGCACTTCAACATACTCCCGGCCTTCCGCCAGCCGCTTCGCCCGCGCCTCTTCGTGCGGGGCGCCCCACGGCAGCTTAATGCGGACGCCGCTGTCGGCCAGCAGATCGAGCAGTTCCTGCCAGCGGTTTTCCGGCCAGTGCTTATCGTCGCGGGTGGTGGCGTGCAGAAACACCAGATAGGGGGCGGCAGCGCTAGCCTCGTGCTGCAGGAAATGGCGCGCAATGGCGTAATCCCCCTGGGTTTGGGGTTTCGCGTAGCCGAGGCTTTTGGCGAACAGCTCGCGGGTACGCTCCACCGCGTGCTGCTGTTTCGCAATGTGGTGGCGGCGGTTGTAAAACAGGCTGGCCAGCGGCTCGCGGGCCGTTTGCCAGTCCATACCATGCTTGACGCCGTGCGCCAGACGGGTGACCAGCGCAGCGCTTTTCACCAGCCCCTGGGCGTCGATAATGGCGTCATACTTGACCGCCTGGACGGCCTCGCGAAAGGCTTTACGCTCCGCTTTGATCGGCGCGGAGAACCAGGCTTTACGCCAGCGGCGGATCGCCACCGGGATCACCCGCTCGACGCTGTCATGCCAGGAGGGGATCTGCGCGAAGCCTTCTTCCACAACCCAGTCGAAGCGGATGCCGGGGATGGCCTGCGCGGCGTCGGTCAGCGCGGGCAGCGTGTGCAGCACGTCGCCCATCGATGAGGTTTTTACAATCAATACCCGCATCCGCTACGCTTCCTCGTGCCCGGTTTTTTCCGTCAGCAATTCGTTCAGCTCTTGCAGGACGCGCTCTGGCGTAATGTCGATCAGGCTCTGATGATAACCTTCCGCGGCATCGCCTTTGCGCACCTTGTGGTAGCCGGTAATCAGGCGGATCACGCGCGCTTTATGCGACAGCGGCGGGGTAAAGTCCGGACTGCTCGGGCCATACAGCGCCACCAGCGGGCGGTCCAGCGCCGCGGCGACGTGCATCAGCCCCGAATCGTTAGTCACCACCGCTTTACAGGCGGCAATCAGGATCACCGCCTGCTCCAGCTGGGTTTCACCCGCCAGATTCCGGCACCAGGCCTGCTGCTCGCTGCTGAGGGCGGCGATGATCTCTTTGCCGGCCTCGTTATCTTTTGCCGAGCCAAATAGCGCAATCTGATAACCATCGTCGATGAGCTTTTTCGCCAGCGCAGCATAGTGATAGTGCGGCCAGCGTTTTGCCGGGCCGAACTCCGCGCCGGGGCAAAAGCCGATGATCGGCCGATCGTTGGACAGGTTAAAGGCGCTGCAGGCCTGCGACTTTTCCCCTTCGTTGACCTGCAGCTGCGGCCATAGCAGCGGCTGCGGCAGATCTTTGGCGCAGCGCATCACGCCGTTGTCGTAGGCCAGCGCCACGTAGCGTTCCACCATCAGCGGCCAGGCGTCTTTGTCCAGCACCCGGGCGTCGTTGAGCAGGCCGTAGCGCATCTCGCCGCGCCAGCCGGTGCGCAGCGGGATGTTGGCGAAGAAGGGGACTAATGCCGATTTAAACGAGTTTGGCAGCACGTAAGCGCGATCGTAGCGACGCTCGCGCAGGCTGTGGCCGAGCTTGCGGCGTTCGCCGATAGCCAGCGCGCCGTGGCCCAGCGGCATCGGGATCGCTTCGTTCACTTCCGGCATGCGCGATAACAACGGACGACACCAGGCTGGCGCCATCACGTCGATAATCGCCTGGGGATAGCGCGCCCTGAGCGTACGATAAAGACTTTGCGACATCATCATGTCGCCCACCCAAGACGGGCCTACCACCAGAATTTTCATGTTATCTCTTACGCATCCCGATTCAGCCAGGCCATATACTCCGTTACGCCTTCGGCAACGGTTTTGAACGGTTTGTCATAGCCCGCTTTACGCAGGTTAGTCAGATCCGCCTGGGTGAACGCCTGGTAGCGGCCTTTCAGTTTGTCCGGGAATGGGATGTACTCGATGCTGCCTTTTTTGTGGTACGCCAGGGTCGCGTCGGCGACGGCCTGGAAGGATTCCGCGCGGCCAGTGCCGAGGTTGAAGATGCCGGAAACGCCGTTTTCCCAGAACCACAGGTTGACGTCAGCCACGTCGCCGACGTAGACGAAGTCGCGCTTGAAGCCGTCGCTGCCTTCGAACAGTTTCGGACTTTCGCCATTATTCAGCTGGGTGTTGAGGTGGAAAGCGACGCTCGCCATGCTGCCTTTGTGGCCTTCGCGCGGCCCGTAGACGTTGAAGTAGCGGAAGCCGACGATCTGCGAATTGGCTTCCGGCAGGATCTGACGAACGTATTCATCGAACAGGAATTTGGAGTAGCCGTAGACGTTTAGCGGCTGCTCATACTCGCGAGACTCGATGAAATCGCTGGTGCGCCCACCGTAGGTGGCCGCCGAAGAGGCGTACAGGAACGGAATTTCGCGCTCCAGGCAGTAGTGCAGCAGCTCTTTGGAGTACTGATAGTTGTTGTCCATCATGTACTTGCCGTCCCACTCCGTGGTGGAAGAGCACGCGCCTTCGTGGAAGATTGCGTCAATGTCGCCGAACTCTTCGCCTGCCATAATCTGGATCAGAAAGTCTTCTTTATCCATGTAGTCAGCGATGTTCAGGTCAACCAGGTTCACAAACTTGGTGCCGTCTTTCAGATTGTCGACAACCAGAATGTCGGTAATGCCCTTGTCATTCAGCGCTTTAACGATGTTGCTGCCGATAAAGCCTGCGCCGCCGGTTACGATGATCATAACTGTACCTTTGAAGTTGAGAGCCCGGAGACAATCCGGACATGAATGCTCATATCATATCACCACATGAGCAAGCCTACAGCCATTCGCAGAATAAGGTGCTGGGCTGACGTGATTTATGCTGCAAATAATTCATTCAGGCATGCATCATCTCGTATCAGCGTATAGCTTTGGGTAATATGTGCCAAATTTTGCCGAATCTGGAGAGTTGCAATGCGTGGTGATTTCTACAAACAGTTAACTAGCAATCTGGAGACCGCTCGGGCCGAAGGCTTGTTTAAAGAAGAGCGCATCATCACCTCGGCGCAGCAGGCGGACATTACCGTCGGCGACAGCCACGTGATTAACTTCTGCGCCAATAACTATCTGGGTCTGGCCAACCACCCGGCGCTGATCGACGCGGCGAAATCCGGTATGGACAGCCACGGCTTCGGGATGGCCTCGGTACGCTTCATCTGCGGCACCCAGGATACGCACAAGCAGCTGGAGAAGAAGCTGGCGGATTTCCTCGGTATGGAAGACGCAATCCTCTACTCCTCCTGCTTCGACGCCAACGGCGGCCTGTTTGAAACGCTGCTCGGCCCGGAAGACGCCATTATCTCCGACGCCCTGAACCATGCCTCGATCATCGACGGCGTGCGCCTGTGTAAAGCGAAGCGCTTCCGCTATGCCAACAACGATATGCAGGAACTGGAAGCGCGTCTGAAAGAAGCCCGCGACGCTGGCGCGCGTCACGTGCTGATCGCCACCGACGGCGTCTTCTCGATGGACGGCGTGATCGCCAACCTGAAAGGCGTTTGCGACCTGGCGGATAAATACGATGCGCTGGTGATGGTCGATGACTCCCACGCCGTCGGCTTCGTCGGCGAAAACGGTCGCGGCTCCCACGAATACTGCGATGTGATGGGGCGCGTCGACATCATCACCGGCACGCTGGGTAAAGCGCTGGGCGGCGCCTCCGGCGGCTACACCGCCGCACGCAAAGAGGTGGTCGAGTGGCTGCGCCAGCGTTCCCGTCCGTATCTGTTCTCCAACTCTCTGGCGCCGGCCATCGTGGCCGCCTCCATCAAAGTGCTGGAGATGGTCGAAGAGGGCGCAGACCTGCGCGATCGCCTGTGGGCCAACGCGCGTCTGTTCCGTGAAAAAATGACTGCGGCAGGCTTCACCCTGGCGGGCGCCGACCACGCCATCATTCCGGTGATGCTGGGTGAAGCGGTGGTGGCGCAGAACTTTGCCCGCGAACTGCAGAAAGAAGGGATCTATGTCACCGGCTTCTTCTATCCGGTGGTACCGAAAGGCCAGGCGCGTATTCGCACCCAGATGTCGGCGGCGCATACCCCTGAACAAATTGAGCGTGCGGTGGAAGCCTTTACCCGCATCGGCAAACAACTGGGCGTCATCGCCTAATAAGGGTGTGAGATGAAAGCGTTATCCAAACTGAAAGCGGAAGAAGGCATCTGGATGACCGACGTACCGGAACCGGAAGTCGGCCATAACGATCTGCTGATTAAAATCCGCAAGACCGCCATTTGCGGGACCGACGTGCACATCTACAACTGGGATGAGTGGTCGCAGAAGACCATTCCGGTACCGATGGTGGTCGGGCACGAATATGTCGGCGAAGTGGTGGGGATTGGCCAGGAAGTGCGCGGCTTTAAGATTGGCGACCGCGTCTCCGGCGAAGGGCATATCACCTGCGGCCACTGCCGTAACTGCCGCGCAGGCCGTACCCACCTGTGCCGCAACACCATCGGCGTGGGCGTCAACCGCCCGGGCTGCTTTGCCGAGTATCTGGTGATCCCGGCCTTTAACGCCTTTAAAATTCCCGACAATATCTCTGATGACCTGGCGTCCATCTTCGACCCATTCGGCAACGCCGTGCACACCGCGCTCTCCTTCGATCTGGTGGGGGAAGACGTGCTGGTCTCCGGCGCCGGTCCGATCGGCGTGATGGCGGCGGCGGTGGCGAAACACGTCGGCGCGCGTAACGTGGTGATCACTGACGTTAACGAGTACCGTCTCGAGCTGGCGCGCAAAATGGGCGTCACCCGCGCGGTGAACGTGGCGAAAGAGAACCTCAACGACGTGATGGCCGAGCTGGGGATGACCGAAGGTTTCGACGTGGGTCTGGAGATGTCCGGCGCGCCGCCGGCGTTCCGCAGCATGCTGGATACCATGAACCACGGCGGCCGTATCGCGATGCTGGGTATCCCGCCGTCGGATATGTCCATCGACTGGACCAAGGTCATCTTCAAGGGGCTGTTTATCAAAGGGATCTATGGTCGCGAAATGTTCGAAACCTGGTACAAGATGGCGGCGCTGATCCAGTCTGGCCTGGATCTTTCGCCGATCATCACCCACCGCTTCGGCATTGACGACTTCCAGAAGGGCTTTGACGCCATGCGCTCCGGTCAGTCCGGTAAAGTGGTTCTGAGCTGGGAATAACGCCTCCGGTCTGTTGTAAACATCAGCAAAAAAGGCGCCTGCGGGCGCCTTAATTTAGATTTGGATAACATTTTTAGCCTGCTTAATATCAAGCGCACAATTTCTACATCGATTTTACGGTTATTCGCTTATACAGTGTGTTTAGTCGCGGTTTAACTTTGAAACGATCATGCTTAAACTCTCCGTATGCTTACTGACCTGTAACTCTGCACGTCTGCTCATGGAGGTGCTGCCCCCGCTGCTGAAGGTGGCTGATGAGTGTATTGTCGTCGACTCCGGTAGCACCGACGAAACGGTCTCTATTTGTCAGCAGTTTGGTCTCACCGTCCATCACCATGCCTATAAAGCCCACGGCGCGCAGATGAACTATGCCATCGGGCTGGCCAGCCATGACTGGGTGCTGTGCATGGACAGCGATGAAATTCTTGATAACGACGTCGTGGCGGCCATTCAGGCGTTAAAAGCGGGGGAGGAGCCTGACCCAGCCTGCGCCTGGCGTTTGCCGCGCTACTGGTTTGTCCTCGGCACGCAGGTGCGGACGATCTACCCCATTTCCTCGCCGGATTACCCGGTGCGCCTCTTTAACCGCCAGCAGGCGCGGTTTAACGACCGGCCGGTGGATGACCAGGTGGTCGGACACGCGCGCTCCGTCAGGCTGCCGGGCTTTGTACGCCATGACACCTTTTATTCGCTGCATGAAGTGTTTAATAAGCTGAACAGCTATACCACCCGGCTGGTGAAGCACCAGCAGATCACACCTTCGCTGACGCGGGGGATCGTCAGCGCCATTGGCGCTTTCTTTAAGTGGTATCTGTTCAGCGGGGCGTGGCGCTATGGCAAAGTCGGCGTGGTCACCGGCCTGTACGCCACGTTTTACAGCTTTCTCAAATATTTTAAGGCGTGGTACGCCCACGAAGATAACCAGGCGCCCGTCGCGCAAAAGCGAACGGACCCCTGAGTGGTCTAGCTGCCGGGATTGTCCCAGCCCTGCCATTTGAGGCGATAGTACTGGACCAGCGCGCTCTGGCTGATGCTGTCGCTGAGGATAGTGAAGAAGCGGCTGGCGTTCACGGGCTCCAGCGGGCGCTTCGGCTTGCAATACTTCACGCCGTGGAACGGATTACGCGGCTTCTGCTGCTGCGGCGGCGTTTGTTGCGCGGGCGGCTGAGCGTAGTTTGGCGTCGAGTTGTCGACCTGCGGCTCGTTGAGCAGGCTGCTCGGGCGCACCAGCGTGATATCCGGCGGCAGGTTATAGACCATCTGCTGCAGCACCCGCACCGTCGTCGGATGCGGATGGCCAATGGCTATCGCCGAACCGTTACGCCGCGCCAGGGCAATGGCGCGGTTGAACTGAGTGCGGATATCGGCTTCATTCTGCGTATCGTCCAGAAACACCTTACGCTTAATCACCTTCACCCCGGTGCCCTGCGCGGCGCGCATGGCCTGGGTATTGCCGATGGTCACGCTGTCGAGAAAATAGATATTGTAGCGCTCCAGGGCCTGCATCACCTTCTGCATGCCAAACAGGTTGGAGGTCATCGCGCTGCCCATATGGTTATTCAGCCCGACGGCGTAGGGGACTTTGCCATAGGCCTCGCGGATGATGCGCTCGATCTCCTCGCTGCTCATTTCGGGACGCAGGGTGTCTTTTTCCAGCGGCTGTTTGCTGAGCGGCGCCATCGGCAGGTGGATGAGCACTTCATGGCCCAGATTATGCGCTTTCGTGGCCATTTCCCGGGCGTGCGGCGCGTTCGGCAGCACGGCGACGGAGATAGTGGACGGCAGCGCCAGCACCTGATTTTCGGTCTGCGGGCGGTAGCCAAAATCGTCAATAACGATGGAGAGTTTGCCAGCGAACGCTGGCGCCGCCAGAGCCAGCGAACCGGCTACGGCAAGAGCAATTGCGCGAAATTGAAGCAAAACTTATCTTCCCAACCACGGCTGTGGATTGACCGCCTGACCCTGGCGGCGAATTTCGAAATAGAGCGACGGACGGCCCTGACCGCCGCTGCTGCCTACGAGCGCGATAGGCTGACCGGCACGCACCTGCGTACCGACGCTGACCAGCGCGCTTTGGTTATAGCCATACAGGCTCATGTCGCCTTTGCCATGCTCGACCACCACCACCAGACCATAGCCCTGCAGCCAGTCGGCCAGAATGACCCGACCATCGGCAATCGCTCTGACTTCGGTGCCTTCAGACGCGGCGATAACCATCCCTTTCCAACGTAGTTCACCTTGCAGCTGTTCGCCATATCGATGAAGGAGCGGACCGCGAACCGGCCAGAACGCCTGACCGCGCGGCGAGCCCAGCCCACCGGTGCGTGACATCAGCGAACGCTCGCTTTCCGTTGGTTTATAGGTGGTGCCTTTGCGCGATGCTTCCTGCTGGCGGTCGCGCACCGCCTGCGCATCGCGAGCTTCCCGATCGGCACGGGCTTTGGCGGCAGCCTCCGCCTGGGCGATACGACCGCGTAGGCGCGATTCGTTAGCCCGCAATTCACTTAACTGTTGCTGACCCCGCTGAATGGAGGACTCCAGGCCGGAAAGGGTCTTTTTCCGTTCGTTACGCGCCTGCTCCAGCTTCGCCTGCTGGGCTTTTTGCTCGTAGACCAGCGTCTGCTGCTGGCTCTGCTTCTCTTCGAGCATCGACTTTTGCACCGCCATCTCTTCGCGCGTTTTCTTCAGTTCCGCGATGGTTTCCTGGCGGGCCTGGTTGAAATAGCTGAAATAGACCTGCATCCGCTGATTGCGCTGACCCTCTTCACCGCTCAGCACCATCTGGATGCCGGTATGCGGCCCCTGGCGGAACGCCGCGTCAAGCTGCGCGGCGAGGTTACGCTCCTGAGACGCGCGCTGGCGCTCCAGCTTCGCGAGAGAAGCGTTCATCTCGTCAATCTGCTTATTGAGCTGGTTCAGGCTGTCCTGGGTTTCGCGCAGTTTGCGGGCCGCGGCGGCGATCGCCTCTTCCTGCGCTTTGAGCTGAGCGAGCAGGCTTGCGCGCTGCTGCTGCTGTTGCTTAATCGCCCGCTGCCTGGCGGCGATGTCGGCCTGGATGGACTTTAGCTGATCGCGATCGTCGGCGTGCGCAGATGACGCGCACAGTAATACGCCAGCGCTGAGCGCGCTGGCGTAAAGGACGGATCGAACTGCCGTTGCGATCCATGTAGTTGAATACGTCGCCTTTCCCCTCATGGGGAAGGATTATTCCACGATGAACAGCGGCTTGCCAGTCATCTCTTGCGGGATTTCCATTCCCATCAGCGACAGCATGGTCGGGGCGATGTCTGAAAGTTTGCCGCCATTGACCGCTTTGACCGCTTTGTTACCGACGTAGATCAGCGGAACCGGCAGGTTAGTGTGGGCGGTGTGCGCCTGACCGGTGGCCGGGTCGCGCATCTGTTCGGCGTTACCGTGGTCGGCGGTGATCAGCAGCTGGCCGCCAACGGATTCCACCGCCTGCGCCACCTGATCGATACAGTGATCCAGCGCTTCAACGGCTTTCACTGCCGCTTCCATCACGCCGGTATGGCCAACCATATCGCCGTTCGGGTAGTTACAGATGATAGTGTCGTACTGGCCGCCTTTGATGGCCGCGACCAGTTTTTCGGTCAGCTCGGCGGAGCTCATTTCCGGCTGCAGATCGTAGGTCGCCACTTTCGGCGAGTTAATCAGAATCCGCTCTTCGCCTTTGAACGGCTCTTCTACGCCGCCGTTGAAGAAGAAGGTGACGTGGGCGTATTTCTCGGTTTCGGAGATGCGCAGCTGGGTTTTATCGTGCTTCGCCATCCACTCGCCGAAGGTATTGGCCAGCGAGGCGGGCGGGTAGGCGCAGGCCACTTTGATGTCGGCGGCATATTCGGTGAGCATCACGAAGTCGAGGTTAACCACTTTCTTACGCGCAAAGCCGTCGAAGTCGGCGTTGACGAAGGCGCGGGTGATTTCGCGTGCGCGGTCAGCACGGAAGTTCATGAAGATCAGCGCATCGCCATCTTCCATCGCGGCGTCGGCCTGGCCGGCGGCGCGGATCACGGTCGCTTTCACGAACTCGTCGTTTTCGTCACGGGCGTAGGCAGCCTGCAGGCCGGCGACGGCGGTATCGGCCTGGAATTCGCCTTTCGCCAGCGTCATCAGATCGTAAGCCTGCTCAACGCGATCCCAGCGGTTATCGCGGTCCATGGCGTAGTAGCGGCCAATGAGCGACGCGATGCGGCCCTTGCCCAGCGCGGCAAATTTGGCTTCGAATTTTGCCAGCGTTTTTTCCGCGCTGCGCGGTGGGGTGTCACGACCGTCGAGGAAAGCGTGCAGGTAGATCTTCTCAGCGCCGCGCTCTGCCGCCAGCTCCACCATCGCCATGATGTGATCCTCATGGCTGTGAACGCCGCCCGGAGACATCAGACCCATGATATGTACCGCTTTACCCGCGGCAACCGCTTTATCGACCGCGGCGGTCAGTACCGGGTTGGCGAAGAAGGTGCGTTCTTTAATTTCCACATCGAGACGGGTCAGGTCCTGATAGACGATACGACCGGCGCCCAGGTTGACGTGGCCCACTTCGGAGTTCCCCATCTGACGGTCCGGCAGGCCAACTTCCAGGCCGGATGCATCGATCAGGGTATGCGGACGTTTGGCCCACAGGGCGTCCATTACCGGCGTTTTAGCGCTGTAAATGGCGTTATCCTGTTGGTCTTCGCGATAGCCGTAGCCATCCAGAATCACCAGTACCATAGGTTTTTTAGTAACCGACATTGCGACAACCTCATGCTCAAAGACAGAAATTTTGCGTAATTTTACTACAGCTGAATCGTTTAAATCCCCGTGAAAGATCAAAGAAAGGGAGCGGCCGGGCCGCGGCGCGTCAGCGAGAACGGCTTTTTTTCGCCGCCGCCCGCAGAAAATACATTACATCGCGCTCACTGGCTGTAATTGCCGCAAGGCACAGGTATACTCCTTTCCTGGTTTTTTTCTCACTTAGTCGGGAGTTGTAACCCCCCATGCAAGAAATTATGCAATTCATCGGCCGTCACCCTGTTCTGAGCATCGCGTGGATCGCGCTGCTGGGGGCGGTGCTGTTCACCACCTTCAAGGGCCTGATGTCGAAAGTTAAAGTCATCACCCGTGGTGAAGCGACGCGTCTTATCAATAAAGAAGACGCGGTGGTGGTCGACCTGCGTCAGCGTGACGATTTCCGTAAAGGCCATATTGCCGGCGCCATCAACCTGCTGCCCAGCGATATCAAAGCGAATAACGTCGGCGAGTTGGAAAAACACAAATCGCAACCCATTATTGTGGTAGACGGTTCCGGCATGCAGGCGCAAGAGCCAGCCAGCGCGCTGAACAAAGCCGGGTTTGAAAAAGTCTTTGTACTGAAAGAGGGCATTGCTGGCTGGAGCGGCGAAAACCTCCCTCTGGTACGCGGCAAATAACTTACCTCGCGTGGTGATGCCGCCGCGTTTTCCCCTCCGCGCCTGACGTGAGGGGAACACAGGCTGCGGCGTAAAACCCTCAGGGTAATAACAGGAGTGAAGTCATGGCCAATATTGAGATCTACACCAAAGCGACCTGCCCGTTCTGCATCCGCGCGAAAGCGCTGCTGAACAGCAAAGGCGTAACGTTCCATGAGTTGCCGATCGATGGCGATGCCGCGAAGCGTGAGGAGATGATCCAGCGCAGCGGACGGACGACGGTTCCGCAGATTTTTATTGATGCGCAGCACATTGGCGGCTGTGACGACTTGTATGCGCTTGATTCACGTGGTGGACTTGATCCCCTCTTGCGCTAATTTTTGCGCGCTTTCCCTGCCGGAAGCGCGTATTTAAGGACAACACGAAAGGGTTTTACTATGTCAGAACAAAACAGCACCGAAATGACCTTCCAGATCCAGCGTATCTATACCAAAGATATCTCTTTTGAAGCGCCGAACGCGCCGCAAGTTTTCCAGAAAGACTGGCAGCCGGAAGTTAAACTTGATCTGGATACCGCCTCCACCCAGCTGGCTGAAGGCGTTTATGAAGTGGTGCTGCGTGTAACCGTGACCGCCGCGCTGGGCGAAGAGACCGCGTTCCTCTGCGAAGTACAGCAGGGCGGTATTTTCTCCATCGACGGCATTGAAGGCACCCAGATGGCGCACTGCCTTGGCGCATACTGCCCGAACATTCTGTTCCCGTACGCGCGCGAGTGCATCACCAGCCTGGTTTCCCGCGGTACCTTCCCGCAACTTAACCTTGCGCCAGTGAACTTCGATGCGCTGTTTATGAACTATCTGCAGCAGCAGGCTGGCGAAGGTGCAGAACAACATCAGGATGCCTGATGAACGCACTTAATGCTGCAATGACTGTGATCGGTGCCGGCTCTTACGGCACCGCTCTTGCCATCACCCTGGCAAGAAATGGCCACCACGTTGTGCTCTGGGGCCATGACCCGAAACATATCGCGACGCTGCAACACGATCGCTGCAACGCCGCGTTCCTTCCCGATGTGCCTTTCCCGGATACGCTGCATCTTGAAAGCGACCTGGCCACCGCCCTGGCCGCCAGCCGCGATATTTTGGTGGTGGTGCCAAGCCATGTGTTTGGTCAGGTGTTACGCCAGATTAAACCGCTGATGCGTCCTGACGCGCGTCTGGTATGGGCGACCAAAGGTCTCGAGGCCGAAACTGGTCGTCTGCTGCAGGATGTGGCGCGTGAAGCGCTGGGCGATGATATCCCGCTGGCGGTGATCTCCGGGCCAACCTTCGCCAAAGAGCTGGCCGCCGGCCTACCGACGGCGATTTCGCTGGCGGCGACGGATCCGCAGTTTGCCGAGGATCTGCAGCACCTGCTGCACTGCGGCAAGAGCTTCCGCGTCTACATCAACCCGGACTTTATTGGCGTCCAGCTCGGCGGCGCGGTGAAAAACGTCATCGCCATCGGAGCGGGGATGTCGGACGGCATCGGCTTCGGCGCCAATGCGCGGACGGCGCTGATTACCCGTGGCCTGGTGGAAATGTCTCGCCTTGGCGCGGCGCTGGGCGCCGACCCGGAAACCTTTATGGGCATGGCCGGTCTCGGTGACCTGGTGCTCACCTGCACCGACAACCAGTCCCGTAACCGTCGCTTCGGCATGATGCTCGGCCAGGGGATGGACGTGCAAAGCGCCCAGGAAAAGATTGGCCAGGTGGTTGAAGGCTACCGCAATACCAAGGAAGTTCGCGTTCTGGCACAGCGTTTAGGTGTCGAAATGCCAATAACCGAGGAAATTTATCAGGTATTGTATTGCGGAAAAATTGCGCGCGAGGCAGCATTGACCTTATTGGGTCGCGCCCGCAAGGACGAGCGCAGCAGCAATTAGCTTTCCTTTGTCACCTGAATGACCCTGCCAGCGCAGAACTGGCAGGTCATTACCATATCGCCTGGAGTATGCAATGCCGTGTGAAGAACTGGATATCGTCTGGAATAATATTAAAGCCGAAGCCCGGGCTCTGGCGGACTGTGAGCCAATGCTCGCCAGTTTTTACCACGCAACGCTACTCAAGCATGAAAATCTGGGCAGCGCGCTGAGCTATATGCTGGCCAACAAGCTGGCTTCCCCGATTATGCCGGCTATCGCCATTCGCGAAGTGGTGGAAGAAGCCTACGCCGCCGACCCGGAAATGATCGCCTCGGCGGCCTGCGATATTCAGGCGGTGCGCACGCGTGACCCGGCGGTGGATAAATACTCGACGCCGTTGCTCTATCTGAAGGGTTTCCATGCCCTGCAGGCCTATCGTATCGGCCACTGGCTGTGGACTCAGGGCCGGCGTGCGCTGGCGATTTTCCTGCAAAACCAGGTGTCCGTCTCTTTCCAGGTGGATATCCACCCGGCGGCGAAAATCGGCCGCGGGATTATGCTCGACCACGCCACCGGTATTGTGGTTGGCGAAACGGCGGTGATTGAGGATGACGTCTCTATTCTGCAGTCGGTCACCCTTGGCGGTACTGGTAAAACCAGCGGCGACCGTCACCCGAAAATTCGCGAAGGCGTGATGATTGGCGCCGGGGCGAAAATCCTCGGCAATATCGAAGTCGGGCGTGGGGCGAAGATTGGCGCCGGTTCGGTGGTATTGCAGCCGGTTCCGCCGCACACCACCGCCGCAGGCGTGCCGGCGCGTATCGTCGGCAAGCCGGAGAGCGACAAGCCGGCGATGGATATGGATCAGCATTTCAACGGCATCCACCACACTTTCGAGTACGGCGACGGGATTTAACGTCTTGCCCGGTGGCGCTGCGCTTACCGGGCCTACGATCTCTCCCCGCCCAGCATGTCGCCCGGATAAGGCGCGGTGCGCCGCCATCCGGGAAGGGGTCAGTTAGCTGCGCAGCACGGCGCCTGGATACCCCAGCTGCCGCCAGGCCTCGTACACCACCACCGACACCGCGTTTGACAGGTTCATGCTGCGGCTGTCCGGCATCATCGGAATCCGAATTTTCTGCTCCGGCGGCAGGGCATCAAGGATGCTGGCCGGCAGACCGCGGGTTTCCGGACCAAACATCAAGAAATCGCCATCCTGATAGCTCACCGCGCTGTGCGCCGGCGTACCTTTGGTGGTCAGGGCGAACAGACGCTGCGGCTGCGCGCTGGCGATAAACGCCGCGTAATCGGCGTGGCGCTGCACGGCGGTGAACTCGTGATAGTCCAGTCCGGCGCGTCTCAGGCGCTTATCGTCCCAGGTGAAGCCCATGGGCTCAATGATATGCAGACTGAAGCCCGTGTTGGCGCACAGGCGGATAATATTCCCGGTGTTCGGCGGGATCTCTGGTTCGAATAACACGATGTTCAGCATACTGCCCCCTTAATTGCGGGGGGCAGAATAGCAGATATTTGGTCAACCCTCACCCCGCCCCTCTCCCTGAGGGGGAGGGCCGGGGGAGAGCAAAACGGCGCAGCTTATGCCGCGTTATGCTGCTTCAGCGCATCGAAGGTCTGCAGCGCCTCCGCGTTCTGCACCAGCGAATCACGGCTAATGTCCGCGATGGTTTTTGCGCCGGTCAGGGTCATCGCCACTTTCATTTCTTTTTCGATCAGGTTCAGCAGATTCGCCACGCCCTGCTTACCGTGGGTCGCCAGGGCGTACAGGTAAGCGCGGCCCAGCAGTACGCTGTCGGCGCCCAGGGCGATCATGCGCACGACGTCGAGACCGTTGCGGATGCCGCTGTCGGCGAGAATGGTAATGTCGCCTTTCACCGCGTCGGCAATCGCCGGCAGGGCGCGGGCGGAGGAGAGCACGCCGTCAAGCTGGCGGCCGCCGTGGTTGGAGACCACAATGCCGTCGGCGCCGAAGCGCACCGCGTCGCGGGCGTCCTCCGGGTCGAGGATCCCTTTGATCACCATCGGTCCGTCCCAGAAATCACGGATCCACTCGAGGTCTTTCCATGAAATCGACGGATCGAAGTTATTCGCCAGCCAGCCGATGTAATCCTCCAGGCCGGTCGGTTGGCCGAGATAGGCGGAGATATTCCCCAGATCGTGCGGACGGCCGTTGAGGCCAACGTCCCATGCCCACTGCGGATGGGTGACCGCCTGCCAGTAGCGGCGCAGGGCGGCGTTCGGGCCGCTCATGCCGGAATGGGCGTCGCGGTAGCGGGCGCCGGGAGTCGGCATATCGACGGTAAAGACCAGCGTTGAACAACCCGCCGCCTTCGCGCGCTCCAGCGCATTGCGCATAAAGCCGCGGTCGCGCAGAACATACAGCTGGAACCACATCGGCCGCTTGATGGTCGGGGCGACCTCTTCGATCGGACAGACGGAAACGGTGGAGAGGGTAAACGGAATGCCTTTGTCATCCGCTGCGCCGGCGGCCTGCACTTCGCCGCGGCGGGCGTACATTCCGCACAACCCCACCGGCGCCAGCGCCGTCGGCATCGCCAGCTTCTCGTTGAAGAGGGTGGTCTCGAGGCTCAGATCCGACATATTGCGCAGAATACGCTGGCGCAGCGCCACGTCGGAAAGGTCCTCGACGTTGCGGCGCAGGGTATGTTCGGCGTAAGCCCCGCCGTCGATATAGTGGAACAGGAACGGCGGCAGGATACGCTGGGCGGCGGCGCGATAGTCGCTGGCGGCGGAAATAATCATCACGAATTCTCCCTGGAATTATCAATAGCATCGCCGGGCAGGCGGGTAATTCGCGCCTGGCGGGCCTGGTCTTCATCAAAACGTTTAATGGTGGCGTGGACAAAACCTAAGTGGGCCATCATCGCCTGGCGCGCCGCCTCGGCGTCGCCGGCGACAATCGCCTCCATGACGGCCTGGTGCTGTTCGGTCAGGCGGGCAAAAACCGGCGGCACCAGATACATCCGCTGACGGCTCTGCTTGACGGAGGAGTGCAGCAGGTCGAAAAAGCCGCGCATGGTTTGCAGGAGCACCACGTTATGCGAGGCTTCGGCGATGGCCAGATGAAAGCGGACGTCCGCCTGCGAGGCGATATCCGGGTCTTCGCTCTGGGTCGCTTCAAAGCACAGGCGTATTTTTTCTTTATCGGCGTCGGTGGCCCGCATCGCCGCGTGCCACGCGGTGCTGGCTTCGATGGCGTGGCGGGCCTCGAGGATGTCGAAGCTGTAGTCAGGGTCATCGGCCAGCAGCGTCTTCAGCGGCTGGATGATGTTTTGCTCCGACCACGGCTCATGCTGAAAGCGGACGAAAGTGCCGCCGCCGCGACGGCTCAGCAGCACCCCTTCATTGACCAGCATCGCCAGCGCTTCGCGCAGGGAATTGCGCGAGACGCCGAGCTGAGCGGCGAGCTGGCGCTCGGCGGGCAGTCGCATGCCCGCCTCCAGCTGTTGTTCTTCAATCAGCGCCCGGACGCGACGCGCCACGTCGTCGGCCAGGCGTTTAGGCATCACTATCACGGTATCATCCAGGTTAAAACGTAGGCCTGCAGCGTAGTGATCAGACCCACCATGCAGGTGAAGATCAGGCTGTGTTTGACGGTAAAGCGGAACAGATCCGACTCTTTACCCACCAGGCCTACCGCGGCGCAGGCGATGGCGATCGACTGCGGGGAAATCATCTTGCCGGTGACGCCGCCGGTGGTATTGGCTGCGACCAGCAGGATATCGGAGACGCCAATCTGCTGCGCCGCCGTTGCCTGCAGCGCGGCGAACAGGGCGTTAGACGAGGTGTCCGAACCGGTCAGGAATACCCCCAGCCAGCCCAGGAACGGCGAGAAGAAGGTAAACGCGTGGCCGGTATGGGCCAGCGCCAGGGCCAGGGTCGACGACAGCCCGGAGTAGTTGGAGATAAAGGCGAACGCCAGCACCATGCCGATAGAGTAGATCGGCAGCGCCAGGTCCTTCAGCGTTCCGGCGAAGGTGGTCAGCGCGTCTTTCGGCTTCATGCGCAGCCAGACGATGGACAGCAGGGCGGCGAACAGAATGGCGGTGCCGGTTGCCGACAGCCAGTCAAACTTATAGATGGCGGCGTAAGGCGTCGCGGCGCTGACCACCGGCGGCATGCGGGCGACCATTTTGTCGAGGAACGGCACCGAAATATTGATGACGAAGTCATACATCGCGCCGCCCGGTGCGAACAGCGCTTTGAACGGCGGCACGCTCCACAGGGTCACGGTGGCGGTCAGGAACAGGAACGGCGACCAGGCGCGGATCACTTGTCCCGCGGTGTAGCGCGTGCGGGCCAGCGTCATATCCACCTGCGAGGCGCCGATATCGCCAAAGCGGAAGATGCGCGCCGGCTGCCATCGTTTGAGGAACAGGGTCAGGCAGACCAGGGAGACCAGCGATGAGATGATGTCCGGCAGCTCCGGGCCAAGGAAGTTAGAGCTGAGGTACTGGGCGATAGCGAACGAGCCGCCTGCGACCATCACCGCCGGCCAGGTCTCTTTGATGCCCCGCCAGCCGTCCATAATCGCCATGATCCAGAACAGCACGATAATGGTCAGGAACGGCAGCTGGCGACCCACCATCTGGCCGATGGCGAAGCTGTCGATACCGGTCACCTGACCGGCCACCAGGATCGGGATGCCCATCGCGCCGAAGGCCACCGGCGCGGTGTTGACGATCAGGCACAGGCCTGCGGCATACAGCGGGTTAAACCCGAGGCCGACCAGCAGCGCCGCGGTAATCGCCACCGGCGCGCCAAATCCCGCCGCCCCTTCGAGAAAGGCGCCGAACGAGAAGCCGACGATCAGCATCTGCAGGCGCTGGTCAGGCGTAATCGACAGGATCGACGAGCGGATAATGTCGAACTGTCCGGTCTTCACCGAGATTTTATAGACGAAGACTGCGGCAATAATAATCCAGGCGATGGGCCACAGCCCGTAGAAGAAGCCATACACCACCGAGGCCAGGGCGCGGTCCACCGGCATTTTATAGAACAACAATGCGACGGCCAGGGCGATCGCAACGGTCCAGGTAGCGGCGAGATAGCCTTTCAGTTTGAGCTTTATCAGCGCAAAAAAGAAAAACAGAATCGGTAGCGATGCGATAAGACTGGATAACCAGATATTACCGGCGGGATCGTAGTTTTGTTGCCAGAGATTCATGCAGGGTCTCCATCGGGCCGCCAGGACGGGTGGGCTGAGTCTGCGCTCTTTGCCGACCCGTCGTAGGTAAAATTGGCCCGGCCAATTAGGGATAGCAGGGTTGATGACAACGAATGGTTAACCAGATGTTATTCTTAGGCAACGGGTTTGTGATGTATTTTGATGGATTTGTGAACTGCCGGGGGGTAGATAAAATTATTGGTTGGACCAATCGGCCGGGCAGGGAACGAAAAAGGGGGGTAGGACAGAATAACCCTCTCCGAACGGAGAGGGCTGGGGATCAGAATTCGCTGCGGGCGAAACCGGTCATCTCTTTCAGGCCCATTTCCCGGCCCAGGGCGGTCATCGGATGGACGACCACCAGGCCGCGGACGCTTTTCTTCAGCTTGCCCATATCGGCCTGCTCTTTTTTGGTAATCGCGCGGCGGAACGGCAGGCTCATCAGCTTCTGCGCCTCTTTGCTCAGCTTCTGGCTCTGGACGGAACGCAGACGTTCAATCTCCGTTTCCAGAGTGGCTTTTTCTTTCTCCAGCTCCGCGTATTTATCGGCGGCTTCCACCAGCGACAGCTCGGCCTGCTGGTGGCGGATGGCGTCGAGACGATCGCTCAGACGTTTGATTTCATTCTTTTCGACTTCTTTCATGGTGATTTGATCTGTTAATAAAGGGGCTTCATTCGCCTATAGTATGTGCCGTGACCGCTATTGTTGATAGCTATTTATCAAAAATACGCCGTTTATCGCCGTCAGAATACGATACCTTAATCTGCTAATAATTTGAATTTTATAATTATTCCTTCCGATACCCGCGCTAATTTCATTTCTGTGAAGCCTGTCGGCAGATAAGCACGTTTTCCTTAACCCACATCGGTGAATTGGCTAATGCTTAATCAGATTATTCCCAAAAGGAGGACGTGATGGCAAAGATCGGCGACGGCGTACCACGTTTAATCGACAAAGCGGTTGATTTTATGGCTTCCAGTCAGGCGTTTATGGAGTATTTGAAAAAGTCTCCGCGGCTGCAGCATGTACCGCGAGATATCCCTCAGGATAAGGAAGCGTTGTTTCTGCAGCGTCTGGAATATTATCGTCAGCTTTACCGGCCGACCTGCGACCAGACGGAGCCGGAATCAGAGCGTTGATTTCTGGAAGGCTTTTTTTAAGCTGATTCGTGAAATCAGCTCAGTCAGGGACAACACCATCGTTGAACGCACCATCTGCTGGTAACGCAGTTTCTGCATTGCCAGCAGTTCGGCGTCGCTGTCATCAAACTGCGGCGTTGGCGGCAGGGCGGCGACGCAGTGCAGTTCGCCGAACGGACCGATAATTTCGTCGTCGGTAAAGCTGTACTCATTGCCGTCGTGATTAAGCTCTTCGCGCAGGGCCATCAGCAGCTCGGCGTCTTCATATTCGGCACGACTTATCACCCCAAGGCCATAAATCAGCTTCAGGCGTACTGAGAGATCGCCGAGCGGCCCGCTGCCCTCCAGCAAGGGCTCGACGGCGTATTTCACCGCGTAGTCGTCTTTACGGAACACCTGAAGCACCAGAATATTGACCGCTTCCGTTAATAGCTCGACGGTGGCGATCAGGAAGCTTCGTACGGTTTTGCCAGCATTCAGACGCTCAAGCACACGGTTTTCAAATGCTTGTGTTTCTTCCATCATTGCCTGCATATCTGACAGGAGTCGTAATGGGCGCGACGTCGGCCGCGCCAGGTTGTGCATCATTTTACCGCGTTGTAGTCGTTAACGGCCTCCGCGACGACATCGCTTGCCGCGTCAAGGCCGGAAATCTGCGCCAGCGCGGCCTGCGGCCCTTTGTCGGCGATCAGTGTCGCCAGCTCCTGCGCCTGCGGATCGTCTTCGCTACGGAAATGCATCGCCGCCGCAATCCCTTTCACCAGATTGCGGTGCGGCAGGCCGTATTCCAGCGTACCCAGCAGCGGCTTAATTAAACGGTCGCCGGCGCTCAGTTTGCGCAGCGGCTGACGGCCTACGCGCTCGACATCGTCTTTCAGGTACGGGTTCTCGAAACGGCCAAGAATTTTCTGGATATAAGCCGCGTGCTTCTGCGGGTCAAAGGCGTAGCGTTTGATCAGCACCGCGCCGCTCTCCTCCATCGCGCCCTGCACGACGGCCCGAATTTTCTCGTCGAGTATCGCGTCGCGAATCGTCTGGTGGCCCGCCAGTTTTCCGAGGTAGGCGGTTATAGCATGCCCGGTGTTCAAGGTGAAGAGCTTGCGTTCGACAAATGCCATCAGGTTATCAGTTAATTCCATTCCCGGGATGGTCGGCAGTTCGCCCTTGAACTGGGTTTTATCGACGATCCATTCGCTGAAGGTTTCCACGGTGACTTCCAGCGGGTCATGGGTAGCGGACGCCGAGGGCGGCACAATACGGTCAACGGCGGAGTCGACGAAGCCGATATGGGTTTCCACCCAGGCCTTATCTTCCTCCGCCAGGGCGTTAAATACGTGGCCTTTTAACTGCGTGGTGCCGCGCACCATGTTTTCGCAGGCGATAATGTTCAGCGGGCGTTCAGTGCCCTGCGCCTTGCGCTTCGCCAGCCCTTTGGCGATGGCCGGGGCGATGCGCTCAAGAACGACGGGACCGACGGCGGTGGTCACCAGGTCGACGCTGGCGATCAACTCCACTACCTCGTCGCCAATGCTGCTGACGGCATTCACGCCGGAGACGGTATCCACCTGCTCATTTTCGCCAACGACGTGAACCTGGTAGCTATGACGGGCATTCAGGGCATCAAGTACGGTCTGATTGACATCGGCAAACGTCAGGTCGATGCCCGCGTCGGCCAGCAGTTTACCGATAAAGCCACGTCCGATATTACCTGCGCCAAAATGTAATGCTTTCATAGTATTAACCTTCAATTAATGTTTTTACCTGAGAGGGCTGGGGTGAGGCTTTTTCCCTCACCCCAACCCTCTCCCAAAGGAGAGGGTTGGATAGCGCTGATTATTTATTCAGCAGCGCCAGTACGTCGTCGACGCTGGTGGTTTTCGCCAGGCGCTCAATCACCGTTTCGTCATCCAGCGCATTGGTCAGGCTGGTAATCACCTGAATGTGCTCGTTGTTGCGGGCGGCGATGCCGATCACCAGGCGGGCAACATCGTCTTCATCTTCCCCAAAGCGCACTCCTTCCGGGTACTGGCAGAAGACGACGCCGGTTTTCAGCACGCGGTCTTTCGCTTCGATGGTGCCGTGCGGCACCGCGATGGACTCGCCGAGATAGGTCGAGGTCAGTTTTTCGCGGTCCAGCATCGCCTGCACATATTCCGGCTCGACGTAGCCGCCTTTCACCAGCTGCTCGCCGGCGAAGCGAATGGCTTCTTCTTTGGTGGCCGCTTTGCGACCGAGGAAGATGTTATCCGCACCCAGCTTGAACAGGTTTTTGTCCGTATCATCAAAGCTGTCTTTCAGGCTATCGGTGACTTTAACTTCGTTGTCGATGTGGCGCTGGGCCGCCACCAGACGCTCGGTCAGGCTGGTGTACAGACCGCTGTCGAGGAAGTTGGTCAGCGAAATATGCTGCGCCTGCGGTACCTGGCGCATGGCGCGCTCGGTCAGGTCGCGGTGGGTGATCACCAGGTCAACATCCGGCGGCAGGTTATTGATGGCGCTGTTGGTGACCGAGATGTTGCTCAGGCCGGCATCCTGCACTTTCTTGCGCAGTACCCCGGCGCCCATGGCGCTGGAGCCCATCCCGGCGTCGCAGGCGACGATGATTTTACGCACATGGCTCAGGTCGTTGGTGACATTGCCAGCCGCCAGCGGGTTGGCGCCTTTGGATTCCGCTTTCATGTCATGCATACGACGGGTTGCGGCTTCGATATCGTCTTCTTCTTTGACTTTGCTGGTCTTGAGCAGAACCGCAGAGACGACGAAGGAGACCGCCATCGCGGCGATAATGGCTGCGATGTTCGCGAAGTAGGCCCCTTTCGGCGTCATCGCCAGCACCGCCAGGATAGAGCCCGGGGAAGCCGGAGAGACCAGACCGCCGTTGAGGATGGTCAGGGTGAAGACACCGGTCATCCCGCCGAGGATAACGGCCAGGATCAGACGTGGGTTCATCAGCACGTACGGGAAGTAGATTTCATGGATACCCCCCAGGAAGTGGATGATAGCCGCCCCGCCTGCAGACTGTTTAGCACTGCCGCGGCCAAAGAACATGTACGCCAGCAGAACGCCCATCCCCGGACCCGGGTTAGCTTCAATCAGGAAGAAGATGGATTTACCCAGCTCGTGGGACTGCTGAATACCCAGCGGCGAGAAGATACCGTGGTTGATGGCGTTATTGAGGAACAGGATTTTTGCCGGTTCTACGAAGATAGACGCCAGCGGCAGCATGTCGTGCGCCACCATGAAGTTAACGCCAGCCGCCAGAATTTTCGACAGAACTTCTACCGCCGGGCCGATGCCGAGGAAGGCGAGAATGGCGAGGATCATCCCGATGATGCCGGCGGAGAAGTTATTCACCAGCATTTCAAAACCGGATTTGATCTTACCGTCTACCCAGTTATCGAATTTCTTGATGCAGTAGCCGCCCAGCGGGCCGGCGATCATGGAGCCGAGGAACATCGGCATATCCGCGCCGACGATAACGCCCATGGTGGTGATCGCCCCGACCACGCCGCCACGTTCGCCGCCGACTAATTTACCGCCGGTGTAACCGATCAGCAGCGGCAGCAGGTAGGTGATCATCGGACCGACCAGCTTCGCCAGCGTTTCGTTTGGCAACCACCCTGTCGGAATGAAAAGCGCGGTGATGATACCCCACGCGATAAACGCGCCGATATTCGGCATCACCATATTGCTGAGAAAACGACCAAAGCTTTGCACTTTGATCTTGATATCGGATGACATAAAACACCCCTTCTTCTGTTTTGCGTATCGCGCAGGCTAAAAGCCCGAGGTTTGTTGTTAATGTGGCGGCAGAGGTAGCCGGGCCCTGATTGATAGTGCGAAATCTGGCACTGAATCGTTTAGCTGTCCAGCCAGCGCCCTTAAGTGTGAGTTAGATCACATGAATATAGGGGGCGGAGCGGGTTTTGTAGTGATTGCGATCACATAATAGCTGTGTAAAAAAACAACAGGCCGCCGTTTTTGCCGCTAATCTGCGTTTTTGTGTGATATTTGTCACAATTTTGTTTCGTGTTTTTGTTGTTTGTTTGTGATTTTGATCACAAAGAATTTCACGGTGGATTTTTACCGCTGTGATCTCGGCCCGGTTTTGCGGCCAGGGCGAGGCGGCGCTGTAACTAAGCAACCATGTTTGTTAAATAACTTTTTTCCGCCGGATGGCAAAAATGAAAGGGGTGAATTATGCTCAAATCAGCGGTCCGGATATCAGTGGGCCGTGATTAAAATTCATATAAATTATTAGCGTAAAGCCGAGGGAATTATGTTTCTCAATTATTTTGCGCTGGGCGTTCTGATCTTCGTTTTTCTGGTCATTTTTTATGGAATTATCATTATTCACGATATTCCTTATTTGATTGCCAAAAAACGCAACCACCCCCATTCCGATGCTATTCATGTCGCCGGATGGGTCAGTCTTTTTACTCTCCACGTCATCTGGCCGTTTTTATGGATATGGGCCACGCTGTACCGGCCTGAGCGCGGTTGGGGCATGCAGCATAAGGCGAATACGGACCCCGACGAACCTGAAAAAGAGACGGATATACAACAGCTTCGCCAACGACTGAGCGACCTTGAACATCAGGTGGCGGCCATCCAGCGGCCACAGTCCACCGCTGCGGCGGAGAAATAAACTATGGATCTGTTGATCATTTTGACCTACGTGGCCATCGCCTGGTCGATATTTAAAATCTTCAAAATACCGGTTAATAAATGGACGGTTCCCACCGCGGCGCTGGGGGGCGTATTTATTGTTAGCGCGCTTATTTTATTAATGAACTATAACCACCCTTACACCTTTCTGGCGCAAAAGGCGGTAATATCTATTCCTATTACGCCGCAGGTGACCGGGGTCGTCAGCAGCGTCACCGACAAAGCGAATCAGCGCGTCGAAAAGGGCGAGGTGTTATTTACCATTGACCCGGCGCGCTACCAGGCGCGGGTCGATCGCCTGCAGGCCGACCTGGTGACAGCGCTGCACAGTATTAACACCCTCAAGGCGCAGCTCTCTGAAGCCCAGGCCAACACCACCCGCGTGTCGGCGGAACGCGATCGCTTATACAAGGACTATCAGCGCTACCTGAAAGGGAGCCAGGCGCGGGTGAATCCGTTCTCGGAAAGCGACATCGATAACGCCAGGCAGAATTATCTGGCCCAGGACGCGCTGGTCAAGGCGTCGGTGGCGGAGCAGGCGCAGATCCAGAGCCAGCTGGATAGCATGATCAACGGCGAACAGTCGCAAGTGGCCAGCCTGCGCGCCCAGCTGGCGGAGGCGAAATATAATCTCGATCAGACCACCGTGCGGGCGCCCAGCGATGGGTATATCACTCAGGTGTTGATCCGTCCGGGGACCTACGCCGCCTCGCTGCCGCTGCGGCCGGTGATGGTGTTTATCCCTGAGCAAAAACGGCTGATCGTCGCCCAATTCAGGCAAAATTCGCTGTTAAGGCTGGAGAAGGGCGACGACGCGGAAGCGGTGTTTAATGCCCTGCCCGGACAGGTGTTCCACGGTAAACTGGTGAGCATTTTACCGGTGGTGCCCGGGGGGACCTATCAGGCGCAGGGGGCGTTGCAGTCGCTGACCGTGACGCCGGGCAGCGATGGCGTGCTGGCGACCATCGAGCTCGATCCGAATGCCGAAATTGATGCGCTACCCGATGGCATCTACGCTCAGGTGGCGGTCTACTCCGACCATTTCGCCCACGTTTCGGTGATGCGTAAAGTGCTGCTGCGCATGACCAGCTGGATGCACTACCTCTATCTCGATCATTAATGCGATCGGCGGCAGGTTGAGCGGGATGCTCACCTGCCTTTTACCTCGCCCTGAGCCATACTCATATCTTTGTTGGCGATAAGGAGCAGGCTATGAAACTGATCGGCAGCTACACCAGTCCCTTTGTGCGCAAAATATCAGTGATCCTGCTGGAAAAGCGCATCCCTTTTGAGTTTGTCAACGAATCCCCCTACAGCGAAAGCAACGGCGTGGCGCGCTATAACCCGCTGGGCAAGGTGCCGGCGCTGGTGACGGATGACGGCGAATGCTGGTTTGACTCCCCGGTTATCGCCCAGTATCTCGAGCTGCTGGGCGTGGCGCCGCCGATGATCCCCGCCGATCCCAGAGCCGCTCTCAGGATGCGCCAGCTAGAGGCGCTGGCGGATGGGGTGATGGAGGCCGCCCAGGCGCTGGTGCGCGAAAAGGCTCGCCCCGCGGCCCAACAGTCAGAGCAAGAGCTGCTCCGCCAGCGGGAGAAAGTGGCGCGCGGCCTCGACAGGCTGGAAGCCTGCGCGGCGGACGGGACGCTGCGCGGCGACGAGGTCAATCTGGCGACCATCGCCACGGCCTGCGCCATCGCCTACCTGAACTTTCGCCGGGTGGCGCCGGGCTGGTGCGCCACCCGGCCGCAGCTGGTGAAGCTGGTGGATGCGCTGTTCCAGCGCGCCAGCTTTGCGCGCACCGAACCGCCGCGGACTTGACCCAGACAGGTAACAGTTTGCGCAAGGAGGCGTTACAATCGCCGCTGATTGTTGACTCCCTCTCCCGTCGGGAGGGGGGAAAATAACTTACCGCCAGGCCCATTGATGACTACCGAAATTCGTGCGCTTTATACCCGGCTTCCGGCCATTGACCGCTTACTCCGCGACCCCGCTTTTTCCTCCCTGCTGACGCAGCACGGCCATTCGCAGGTGGTGACGCAGCTGCGCCAGATGCTGGACGAGGCGCGGGAACAGATCCGCCAGTGTCAGACACTGCCTGACTGGAGCCATGACTGGCTGAGCGCCTGCGCGCAGCGGCTGACCGCCAGAAGGCAGAGCGCCCTGCGTCCGGTGTTTAATCTCACCGGTACGGTGCTGCACACCAATCTCGGGCGCGCCATCCAGGCTGAGGCGGCGGTGGAGGCGGTCGCCAGCGCGATGCGCGCGCCGGTGACGCTCGAATATGATCTCGACGACGCCGGGCGTGGCCATCGCGATCGCGCCATTGCCGATCTGCTGTGCCAGATCACCGGCGCGGAAGATGCCTGTATCGTGAACAACAACGCGGCGGCCGTTCTGCTGATGCTGGCGGCTACCGCCAGCGGCAGGGAGGTGGTGGTCTCCCGCGGCGAGCTGGTGGAGATCGGCGGGGCGTTCCGCATCCCCGACGTGATGCGCCAGGCGGGTTGTCAGCTGCACGAAGTGGGCACCACCAACCGCACCCATGCCAAAGACTATCGCCAGGCGGTGAATGACAATACCGCCCTGCTGATGAAGGTCCACACCAGCAACTACAGCATTGAAGGCTTTACCAAAGCCGTCGACGAAGCGGAGCTGGCGGTCATCGGCCGCGAGCTGGACGTCCCGGTGGTGGCCGACCTGGGGAGCGGGTCGCTGGTGGATCTCAGTCAGTATGGCCTGCCCAAGGAGCCGATGCCGCAGGAGATGATCGCCGCCGGGGTGAGCCTGGTCAGTTTCTCCGGCGACAAACTGCTCGGCGGCCCGCAGGCCGGAATTATCGTCGGCAAACGCGCGCTGATTGCCCGCCTGCAAAGCCATCCGCTGAAGCGGGCCCTGCGCGCGGATAAAATGACCCTCGCGGCGCTGGAAGCCACGCTGCGCCTCTATCAGCATCCGGAAGCGCTGCGGGACACCTTACCGACGCTGCGCTTGCTCACCCGCCCGGCGGACGAAATCCGCCGGCAGGCCGAACGTCTGCAGCCTGCCCTGGCGGCACACTATGCTGATTTTGCCGTCAACGTGGCAGCCTGCCAGTCGCAGATTGGCAGCGGCTCGTTACCTGTCGACCGTCTGCCTGGCGCGGCGTTGACCTTTACCCCGCATGACGGCCGCGGCAGCCGGCTGGAGGCGCTGGCGGCCCGCTGGCGCGCGCTGCCGTGCCCGGTGATTGGCCGCATTTATGACGGTCGGCTCTGGCTGGACCTGCGCTGTCTGGAAGATGAAACCCGGTTTATGGAGATGTTGTTACGATGATTATTGCCACCGCTGGACATGTTGACCACGGCAAAACGACGCTGCTGCAGGCGATAACCGGCGTGAATGCCGATCGTCTGCCGGAAGAGAAAGCGCGGGGAATGACGATCGATCTCGGCTATGCCTACTGGCCGCAGCCGGACGGGCGGGTGCTGGGATTTATTGACGTGCCCGGGCACGAAAAGTTTTTGTCCAACATGCTGGCGGGGGTGGGAGGGATCGACCATGCGCTGCTGGTGGTGGCCTGCGATGACGGCGTGATGGCGCAAACCCGCGAACACCTGGCGATCCTGCAGCTGACCGGAAAGCCGACGCTGACGGTAGCGCTCACCAAGACGGACCGCGTGGCGGCCGCCAGGGTGGCGGAGGTTCAGGCGGAGGTCGAGCAGACCCTGCGCGAACTGGGCTTTGACGCCGCCGCTTTCTTCCCCACCGCGGCGGTGGATAACATCGGTATTGCCGAACTGCGCAGCCATCTGCTGCAGCTTGCGGAGCGCCCCCATCCACAGCAGCGGCGTTTTCGCCTGGCGCTGGATCGCGCCTTTACCGTCAAAGGGGCGGGGCTGGTGGTCACCGGGACGGCGCTCTCCGGCGAAGTTCGGGTCGGGGATACTTTGTGGCTCACCGGCGTCAACACGCCGATGCGCGTCCGCGGCCTGCATGCCCAGAATCAAGCGGTTGAGCAGGCGCACGCCGGGCAGCGCATTGCGCTGAATATTGTCGGCGATGCGCAGAAAGAGGCATTGCACCGCGGCGACTGGCTGCTCTCCTCACCGCCGCCGGAGCCTGCAGAGCGGGTGATTGTCGAACTGCAGTGCCATACGCCGCTCAGCCAGTGGCAGCCGCTGCATATTCACCACGCTGCCAGCCACATCACCGGCCGGGTGTCGCTCCTGGAGGGCGGCCTGGCGGAGCTGGTGCTGGATACTCCGCTGTGGCTGGCGGATAACGACCGGCTGGTGCTCCGCGATATCTCCGCTCGCTTGACGCTGGCCGGCGCACGGGTGGTGACGCTGGATCCCCCGCGCCGCGGCAAGCGTAAACCGGAGTATCTGCAGTGGCTGCACGCCCTGGCGGCGGTCGGCGCTGACGATGTACAGGCCCTGGAGCTGCATCTGCAGCGGGACGCCGTCCGGCTTGAGCGCTTCGCCTGGGCGCGGCAGCTGAGTGAAGCCGGAATGGCGGCCTTGATCCAGCGACCGGACTATCTGCAGGCCGGACAGCGCCTGCTTAGTGCGCCGCTTGCCGCCCGCTGGCAGCGAAAATTGCTGGATGCCCTGGCGCGCTACCATGAGCAGCATCGCGACGAGCCGGGCCCTGGCCGGGAGCGCCTGCGCCGCATTGCGCTGCCGATGGAAGAGGAAGCGCTGGTGCTGCTGCTGATTGAGCAGATGCGCGAGAGCGGATTAGTCCACAGCCATCACGGCTGGCTGCATCTGCCCGAGCATAAAGCCGGGTTTACCGACGAGCAGCAGGCGGTCTGGCGGAAGGTGGAGACCCTGTTCGGCGATGATCCCTGGTGGGTGCGCGATCTCGCGCGCGAGGTCCATGTTGAAGAGTCCCTGATGCGCGCGGTGCTGCGCCAGGCGGCGCAGCAGGGGATGATTACCGCGATCGTCAAAGATCGTTACTACCGCAACGATCGCATTGTGCAGTTCGCCCAGCGGGTGCGCGAGCTGGATCAGCTGCGCGGCTCAACCTGCGCGGCGGATTTTCGCGATACCTTAAACGTAGGGCGGAAGCTGGCGATCCAGATCCTCGAGTATTTCGATCGGATTGGCTACACCCGCCGTCGCGGCAACGATCATATCCTGCGCGATAAAGCATTGTTTCTTTAATCGTTAACGCCTGCTCCCCGGCGGACAGCGAACGGTGTGTTGCCGGGGAAGAGGGGGTCGCGTTGTGCCTGGCCTTATTCGGCTTCCCGAACCCAGATACGCATTTCGCCTTCTCCGCGGTTTGCCCAGCTAAACCAGGGAATAAAGGTCAACGTCTGTGAATGGGGGGTGGCCAGAGGGTGATCGTAGCTCCACAGCTTCTGCGCATCGGCGTTTTCTGCATGTTTTCTATAGCCTGGGGCCTGAATCAACATTTTGTGAGCAAACAGCCCCTTTCCTTCAAACACCGTGAACCTGGCATCGCGTGGCAGCAGTAGGTTATGCAGCGCCTCACCGTTATCAGCTTGTTCAAGACAATAAACCAATGGACCGCGTTGCAGCGCCACCTGGCCTGCCTGGTGGCGAACCAGCGGATTACCATATACCCGGCGAACCGGCATCGGCAACGTTAGCATCAGAGTGTCGCCTTCCTGCCAGAGATGTTGGATATGCAGATAGCCCTGGCGTATATCCTGCGTGACCGGCGCGCCGTTCAGGGTGAGCTGTGCCCCCTCGCACCAGTCCGGGAGACGCAGCGCCAGCGTATGGTTCAATGCTGACGGAGACTCGATGACAATTTTGACCTGTTCCTGCCAGGGATAGTCACCGCTGATACGCAGACGTAACGTCTTTTCTCCTACCGGGATCTCAGCCTGATTACCGACGTAGAGATTGATATACAACGCCTCTTCGCGTGGCGTATAGATATAATGTCCCAGCGAGGTCAGGAGACGAGCGATATTCGGTGGGCAACAGGCACAGCCGAACCAGCGCTGACGAACAGGCTTAACATGGTCATAAATATGATTGAATTTTAAAGCCTTGGGCTGCACTTCCAGTGGGTTGACGTAGAAGAAATGTTTACCGTCCAGCGCCATACCGCCCAGAACGGTATTGTAAAGCGCGCGCTCCATCACATCAGCATATTGGCTGTCGGCTTCCAGTTCCAGCATGCGGCGCGCGAACATCATCAGCCCGATAGAGGCGCAGCTTTCCGCATAAACGGTATCATTCGGCAGATCGTAATCGCTGCTGAAGGCTTCCCCGCTGCTCTGTGAGCCAATGCCGCCCGTAATATACAACTGACGCTGGACCAAGTTTTTCCATAACCGCAGGCAGTCCTGGCGTTTGCCTTCGTTCTTGCTCAGGCGTGCAAGGTGCGCTACGCCAGCCATTAAATAAACAAAGCGAACCGCGTGACCCACAGCGGTGGTCTGTTCGGCAAGCGGCAAATGCGCCTGGCTGTAGGGTTTATCCATCACCATCCACGCCGGCCCATAGGTATTCCAGAAAGAAGTTTTGCCGCGTTTTTCATATTCGATGTCATAGAAATGCGGCTGTGTCCCACGCTGTTCAACGAAGTAATTAGCCAGCGCCATATAGCGTGGTTCCTGAGTCACATCGTACAAACGCATTAACGCCAGCTCTATTTCAGGGTGTCCTGGGTAGCCGTGCAGCTGATTGCCGTCCGGACCAAAGACGCTGTCGATATGATCGGCGAGGCGACATACCACCTCCAGCAGGCGGCGTTTACTGGTTGCCTGGAAGAATGCCACCCCAGCCTCAATCAAGTGACCGGCACAGTACAATTCATGGCATTCGGCGAGATTGGTCCAGCGTTCCCCGGGCGCTTTCACCGTAAAATAGGTGTTCAGATAACCATCTTCACATTGCGCGGCGGCAATCAGCTCAATCACCTCGTCGGCGGTTTTTTCCAGTTCCGCATCTGGCTTCTGACACAATGACCAGGCGACTGCCTCCAGCCATTTCGCCACATCGCTGTCCTGGAACACCATTCCGTAGAATTCCCCTGCCTGCTGACCTGCGGCGATACGGAAGTTTTCTATCGCATGGCTGGGTTCAGCCTCGGCGATCCGGTCATTGAGGGCATCCCACTGATAGGGAATGACGACATCACGCACCAGTTGCTGATACTGACCCAGAAACGGATCGTTAACTTTCAGTTTGTGCAGATCGACTTCCATGATTTCTCCTTAAGACTGAATGTGACGTGCGCGCAGATCGGTTGCAATGCGCGACATCATGGGATTGTTGAGCTTACAGGCGCGGATAGCGAAGGCCAGCAACAGATGGAACAGCGCGGGCAGCAGGGTTTCCATCGCCGTGATCCCCGATAGTGAGGATGGAGTCTGGTTGCTGGCGCCGGGTTGATAAGCAACGTAGATAAACACCAGGCTGATAATGCCCGCACTGGAGGCCCATGCCAGCTTGATAAAGAACAGGTTGAAAGCAAAGTTCATCCCTGACGAACGGACACCCGTCTTCCATTCACCATAATCATCAGAGAAGGCCATCAACGAAAAATGCAGCGGTAGGGTAAAGCCCAGGATGATGCCATTGCCGAGAATGACCGCCAGCCATAGCGTTTGCCAGGACGGACCGGTTGGCAGGAACCACATCCCCACCGCCAGTAAGGCCAATACCAGATTGGTGTAGTAATAGAGCTTGACGGTATCAACGTGGCGCGACAGCCAATTGACGATCGCGGCGCCCAGAATCGAGGAAAAGGTGACCATGGTGAAAAACAGCGATGTATAGCCAGTAGAGCCGCCCAGTACATAGGTAATAAAGTACATGTAGCCGCCACCGCGAATGTTAAACACGTTGATCAACAGGAATGACATCGCCAGCATGAGTAACAACTGATCGTTTTTACGCAGACCGGCGATATGTTCGCGCAGGGTGAATTTGCCGAGCATCTCCAGGGAAACACGCTCACGTACCCAGAAAAAGCAGCACAAAAACATCACCGCCGCGATGGCGCAGAGTACGCCGACACCATACTGATAACCCTGGGCGGTATTCCCCTGACCGAGCGCTTTAACCAACCACGGCAGGCCCACGGAGACCAAGAATCCTGCCACGCCGCACAGTACAAAGCGCCATGCCTGGCAGGATATCACCTCGCTATGGCGAGTGGTCATCGTATTAATGAGCGCGCAGTAGGGGACGTTAATCGCGGTATAGCTGACTGAAAGCAGCAGGTAAGTGCCGAAGGCCCAGGCGATTTTTACCCCCATGCCGGCATCCGGCACGGTAAAGGTCAGCACCCCGATCGCTGCAATAGGAACCGCAATCCATAGCTGCCAGGGGCGAAAACGTCCCCATCGGCTTTGGGTCCGATCGGCGAGGACGCCCATGATCGGATCGGAAATAGCATCAAACACGCGCAGCGCAAGGAACAGAGTACCGACCAGCGCCGGGGTGAGCCCAAAGACGTCAGTATAGAAAAAAGTGAGAAAGTTCATGATCAGGCAGGTGATGACCGTTCCACCGGCGTCGCCCAGACCATAGCCTATTTTTTCACGGAGAGATAATTTGGCGTCCTGCACGTGCTTCGTGAGGTCGCTTGTCGTAATCGGAGCCGTAGTCATAAATAACTCCCGAAGATGATGTTCAGAATTATTCCGCTGTCTGACCGGCGGACATTTTTTGTCTTTTGCAAATACATTAATTATTTTGCACCGAATAAACGAGGCAACAAGGGAAGGGAAAAGTATAAAAAGAGGACGATTCCGACTTCGTCATAAAAGTGTGATTCCGATCCGGAAAGGCGTTAATTTATGATTAATAATCAGTTGGAAAGAGATTTTTTATCGTTTCGTTAGCGGAAAATTAAATATATATGCTTGAATTATCCATGCCTCTCCCGATTCGCGTACAAAATGGCGGCTTATTTATTTCCCGTGGCGTCGGCAGTCATCCGGCGCGTAAACTGCAGTCCTGGGAAATTATTTTTGTCGAAAAGGGGACGTTAACGATTTGCGAGGAGGGTGAAATATTTAACGTTAATGCAGGGGAGAGTTTACTGCTGTGGCCAGAACGTTCTCATGTTGGGGTGGGGGAATTTCCCGCCGACCTGAAATTTTATTGGCTGCATTTTGAAGTACTGACGGAGAGTGTCCGGTCTCTGCCGCCTGCGCTGCTTAACGTTCCGCAACATACCCGCGTCAGCGATCCACAATACATTATTTCGCTGTTTCGCCAGTTTCTTCGTGAACAGGAGAATATTCACCGCAGCCTGGCGCTGGAGCTCCTGTTATTGCTGATACTGCAGCAGATTGCCGCGGCGGCAAGCGAAAAACCGGACGACAGTCCCGGCGCTGCGCTGGCCTGGAAAGCGCAGCAGATCATCCATACCCGTTACCACTTGCCTGTTTCAGCATCGACGCTGGCGAAAGAGCTGCACTGTAATGCGGACTATTTAGGACGCGTCTATCGTCACGTTTTTCGCGTGACGTTGACCGAAGCGCTGCATCGTCAGCGGGTCAGAGCGGCGGAAAAGCTATTGATCAGTGATTCACTGTCGTTGACCGAAGTCGCGAGCCAGTGCGGCTTTAATGACGTCGGTTATTTTCGCAAGATCTTTCGCAAGCACACCAGCCTCACGCCTGCAGCCTGGAAGCGCCGCTACTGTAAGGAGCACATTAATTCAGCGTAATGAAAAATCACTTGTGCTAGTGACTAAAAACAGCGCTGATTCCATTCAGGATCAAAGCGCGGGCAGGGATTATTCTGGCACCCTGCGGTTTTATCCCCAGGGAGCAGAGGATGAACCGGTTTCTTATTGCCAATGCCCAGCAGTGTATTGGCTGTCGTACCTGTGAAGTGGCCTGCGCGGTGGCGCACCAGCAGGCGCAGGATGTCTCCATGCTGTCGACAGGCCATTTCACGCCGCGTATCCGGGTGGTGAAAAGCGGCGAGATATCAACGGCGACGGCCTGTCGGCAGTGCGAGGATGCGCCTTGCGCCAGCGTCTGCCCGCAGGGGGCGATTAGTCGGGAGGAGGACGTCTGGTGGGTCGATCAGCGCCGCTGCATCGGCTGTAAAAGCTGCATGGTGGCCTGCCCGTACGGCGCAATGACCGTCACGGTGGTGAACCAGCAGGCGCAGGCGCTGAAATGCGATTTATGCCACCACCGCGCCGAGGGGCCGGCCTGCGTAGCCGCCTGCCCGACGCAGGCGCTGCGGGTGATGGCTCCCGCGGAGCTGGAGGCGCTATGCGCGCAAAAACGCCAGCGGCTGGCGCTGGCGTGAGCGGGTCCGCTAACGGGCGTTAGCCGTCAGCGGCGTCAGGGATTAGGCTTCCTGTTCGCGCCAGGCGAATTCAACCTCTTCGGCGAGAATTTTCACCCCGGCCTCGATTTTTTGCGGGTCCGGCACATAGTTCATGCGCATGCACTGGTGAGTATGCGGCCACGGTTTATCGAGTCCCGGGAAGAAGAAATCCCCCGGCACCATCAGCACGCCGCGCTTTTTCAGCCGCTGATACAGCAGCTCGGTGGAGATCGGCAGATCCTTAAACCACAGCCAGAGGAAGATCGCCCCCTCCGGTTTGTGAATAAGGCAGCGCTCCTCCGGCAAATAGCGGCGAATAATGGCGATGGTCTCCTGCACCCGCTGGTAATAGAAGGGTTTGATCACTGTCTCTGACAGGCGCAGCAGATCCTGACGTTTAATCATTTCACACATCATTGCCGGCCCGATACCGCCGGGCGCGAGGCTGATAATGCCGTTCATGTTGCTGATGGCGGTGATGATTTTCTCGTTGGCGATGATAATCCCGCAGCGGCTGCCCGGCAGGCCCAGCTTGGACAGGCTCATACACAGCACGATGTTCGGATTCCACAGCGGTCGGGCGTCGCTGAAAATAATGCCCGGGAACGGCACGCCGTAGGCGTTATCAATCACCAGCGGGACCCCATGCTGATTCGCCAGCGCATCCAGTTTGATCAGCTCTTCATCAGTGATGACGTTGCCGGTCGGGTTGGTGGGACGCGAGACGCAGATCATCCCGGTCTCTTCCGTCACCTGCAGATGCTCAAAATCAACGTGGTACTTGAACTGGCCTTCCGGCAGCAGTTCGATATTCGGCCGGGTGGCAACGAACAGATCCTCTTCCAGGCCGGCATCGGCATAGCCGATATATTCCGGCGTCAGCGGGAACAGCACCTTACGGGTGGTGCCATCTGCCCGACGGCCTGCGAACAGATTAAACAAGTAGAAAAATGCGCTCTGACTGCCGTTTGTTAGCGCAATATTCTGTGGTTCGATCTCCCAGCCCAGCTCGTCGCGCAGCATCTTCGCCAGCAGGCTCAGCAGCTCGCTTTTGCCCTGCGGACCATCATAATTACAAAGCGCATCAAGGGCTTTGCCATTATCCAGCATGTCGGAGAGCAGCTGCTGGAAGTAGTCATTCATCTCCGGGATCTGAGCGGGGTTGCCGCCGCCCAGCATAATAGCGCCCGGCGTGCGCAGACCGTCATTAAGGTCTTCCATCAGGCGGGTAATGCCTGAATGACGGGTGAATTTGTCGCCGAAAAGGGAAAATGTCATCGCGAATCGTCTGTCGGTGGTTCTGGAAAGTGGCTAACCATAACGCCAGCGCCAGCGTGGTGCAAATCGAAGGGAAGGGGGGTGTTTTTGTTTTTATCCTGTGAATCGATTTTTTATCAGCGTATTGTGCTGACTGGCTCCCCGCCGGGCAGGGAGCCACTCCTGCTTTACTGCTGTTGTCCGGCCCAGATGACCATCACTTTGTCTTCACCGCTCTCGCGCACGAATCCGTAACCCCGCTGCATCGACAGCGTTGTCTGTTTGCCCATGCCGATCGCCGGATGGCGCGCGCGGAACTGGCCGATCTTCTGCCAGTGGGTAACGCTGCGGGCCGCTTTACCGTTGACATCCTGCCAGTTCATCTCTGAACGGGTGCCCTGTAGCGGGTCCGAGCCGGTGGGGCCGAACGGGCGCGACGACTCGTCACCATAGAAGATCTGCACGGCGCCAGGGGCCAGCAGCAACAGCTCTGCCGCCGTGGTGCCGCCTTCGCGGAACAGGCGCGTATCGTGCGAGGAGAGGTAGCTCAGGACGTTAAAGCTCTGCAGCTTGTCCGCCATTTGCTGCCAGGTGAGGTCAATGTTGGCCATGCAGTTAGCCGCTTTCGCCGCCTGGTCCTGGTAGTCGAAATTGATCATCGCATCAAAACCGTGGCGATAGTAATCGCTCTCCATCACCCCGTGTCCCCAGGCTTCGCCGGTCATCCAGAACGGCGCCGCATCCAGCGCTTTATCCGGATTGGCTTTCTTCCACTCCGCCAGCGCGGCGGTGGCCTGGGTTTTTAACTGCTGCCAGGCGTCCATCTCCACATGTTTAGCGGTATCGACGCGGAAGCCGTCGATGCCGTAGTCGCGCACCCACTGGCTCAGCCAGTGCGTCAGGTAGTCGCGCGGCGTATAGCCCGGGATCGCTTTCGCCGCAGTGTCCGGTTTATGGCTGTAGAAGTTCGGCAGGCCCGACGCCTCCTTCGATTCGGTTTTCAGATCCGGCAGGAAGGCCAGCGACATGGTGAGATCGTCATAGCCCGGGTTGTCGTAATCGCCGATATCGGTGCGGATCCACTTCTTGCCCCACCATTTCTCCCACCCGGCTTTATCGCTGAAGTTGATATAGTCGTTAAAGCTGTGCCAGGTCTGGCCCGCGCCGGGCTTCCAGTCCGTCCAGCGCTCGCCGAGGGTTTTTTTCAGCTCATCCCCTTGCAGATACAGAGAGCCGAACTGGAACTCCTGCATGTCGGCCAGGGTGGCGTAACCGGTATGGTTCATCACCACGTCGAACAGAATACGTATTCCGCGCTTATGCGCTTCATCCACCAGCCGACGGAGATCGGCTTCGGTCCCCATATTGGCGTCCAGTTTCGACCAGTCCTGGGTGTAATAGCCGTGGTAGGCGTAGTGTGGAAAATCGCCTTTCGTCCCGCCGCCGACCCAGCCGTGGATCTGCTCGAGCGGGGAGCTGATCCACAGGGCATTGACCCCCATCTGCTGCAGATAATCCAGCTTGCTGGTTAATCCCTGCAGGTCGCCGCCGTGGAAGGTGCCGATCTCCTGCATGCCGTCTTTATGTCGGCCATAGCTATTGTCGTTGGCCGGATTACCGTTCACGAAGCGGTCGGTCAGGACGAAGTAGACGGTGGCGTTGTGCCAGTCGAACGGCGCCGGCGCGGCCGTCTCGGCGCGCTCGAGCAGCAGCAGACCATTGCTGCCGAAGGCGGGCTGCAGCGTGATTTTGCCGCCGCTGACGGTCGCGACATTGCCGCTGTAGAAATCGCGAACTTTGCTGCCCTCGGGGAAGGTTTTACTGACGTCGAGGGTGAGAGGTTTTCCATCCCACTTCGGACACTGGCGGATCTGCGGCGCCGCGGCGCTGGCCTCTTTTTCTTCCAGCGAAATCATCATCGTCGGCGTGCCGGAGCGGGTATCCACTTCCAGGGTATACAGACCCTGGCGGAAGATGCGCCATTGCGGCGGCGTGCCGCGACAGGGTTCCATGGAGAGCATCTGGTTGAGCTTAATGCCGCCGGAAGGCTGCCAGCACTGTTGGTCAAAATTTAGCTGCAGGGGACGTGTACCCTTCTCAACCACTTTCTGGCTGATGAAGCGACCCGTCCCTTCTTCGGTAAAAGCAGGGAAGTCGGCGGTAGTCCAGGCGGCAAAGGCCATCCCAGGCACGAATAACGTGGCAAGCGCAGCGAGTTTCATTGCGGGATCCTTGAGCGGTTTTTAGCTAGTGTGCCTTGTTGCCGCGAGAGTGAACTCCTCCCGGCGAACGTTTTACCAGGAGGATGAAAAGGGGTGAGTGACACCGCTCAAAAAATAGGCTAAAAATGAGACGAAGCTAGCATTTTCGCGCTAGCGATGCGGCGCAGAAACCGATTTCAGATGACAGCAATTCGGAATTGGACTATTTCTGTTGATGCTCTCAGTGCGTATTTTTGATACTATTAGCGATTCAGCTATCGTTTTTTTGTGAAAAACAAGGTGTTGGAATGCATATATCCGACCAGGAGACCTGATGATATCGAATCCCATACGACGATATGGGGCCGCCATACTTATGTTACTAACCTGCGTCTTTTCAGGTAGTGTGTTGGCAACAACGCACACAGCAACAAAGAGTCATAAAGCCCCAACGGTTAAGAAGATAAGTAGTACTAAGGTAAGCAGTAAACAAGAGTATTCTCGCAATAGTGTAAAGAGCAGTTCACTTCCTGACTTGCGAAAATACCCTTCCGGAACACCAAGGAAAAAAGCGTTTCTCCGGACGGTCATGCCTTATATTACCAAGCAGAATCAGGCGATTACTGCGGATCGTAACTGGCTTGTATCCAAGCAGTACGATGCTCGCTGGTCGCCGAGCGAAAAGGCGCGCCTGAAAGACATCGCGACACGTTATAAGGTGAAGTGGTCAGGCAATACGCGTCATGTGCCCTGGAACACGCTACTTGAGCGTGTCGACATTATTCCGAACAGCATGGTCGCGACCATGGCGGCGGCGGAAAGTGGCTGGGGTACTTCCAAGCTGGCGCGTGAGAACAACAATCTGTTCGGCATGAAGTGCGGCGCTGGTCGCTGCCGCGGCGCGATGAAAGGCTATTCGCAGTTTGAGTCGGTGGAGCAGTCGGTGCAGGCTTACGTCACAAACCTGAACACCCACCCGGCCTATTCCTCTTTCCGCAAATCGCGCCTGCAGCTGCGCAAGGCGGATCAGGAAGTAACGGCTAGTACCATGATTCATAAGCTGAAGGGCTATTCGACCAGAGGGTCGAGCTACAACAACTATCTCTTCGCGATGTATCAGGATAACCAGCGGTTAATTGCCGCGCACATGTAATGTGCTTATCTACGTGATTATTCATGCCCGGCGCGCAAGCCCGGGCATTTTTCTTTGCTCTCTACATCATGACTTCGCTGTGCCGGTCACGGTACTCCTTCGGCGTCACGTCGTACTCTTTCTTAAACACCGAATAGAAATATTGCAGCGACGGGTAGCCGCACATCTGTGAAATTTCATTGATCGACAGGCTGGTGGACACCAGCAGGCTGCGCGCCTTTTCCAGTTTCTCGCTGTGGATCACCGTGTGGATGGTCTCTCCGACCTCCTCTTTAAAGCGTTTCTCCAGGTTGGAGCGTGAAATGCCGACGGCGTCGAGCACCTGCTCCACCTTGATGCCTTTGCAGGCATTGTTGCGAATGTAATGCATCGCCTGAATCACGGAAGGATCGTTTAACGACCGGTAGTCGGTGGAACGTCGTTCAACGACGCGCATCGGCGGGATCAGCTGGCGCTGCAGCGGGAGCGCCTCGTTATTCAGCAGCCGGTGGAGCAATTTTGCCGCCTGATAACCCATCTGGCGGGTGCCCTGGGCGACGGAGGAGAGGGCGACGCGCGAGAGGTAGCGGGTCAGCTCCTCATTATCGATGCCAATAACGCACAGTTTCTCGGGCACCGGGATATGCAGCAGCTCGCAGGCCTGCAGGACGTGGCGGGCGCGCGCGTCGGTGACGGCGATAATGCCGGTTTGCGGCGGCAGCGTTTGCAGCCAGTCGGCGAGCCGGTTTTGCGCGTGCTGCCAGTTTTCCGGCGCCGTCTCCAGCCCCTGGTAGACCACGCCGCGGTACTTCTCCTTCGCCACCAGCTGGCAGAAGGCATACTCGCGCTCTACCGCCCAGCGTTTACCGCTGGAGGTGGGCAGTCCGTAAAACGCGAAGCGGTGTACTCCTTTTTCCTTCAGATGAAGAAAGGCGCTTTCCACCAGCGCGGTGTTGTCCGTGGCGATATAGTGGACCGGCGGGTACTGCTCTGGCTGATGATAAGAGCCGCCGACGCCGACGATGGGGACGTTGACATCGGCCAGTAGCTTTTCGATTTCGGGATCGTCATAGTCGGCGATAACGCCATCGCCTAGCCACTCTTTGATGTTTTCGATTCGTGCCCGAAAATCCTCTTCAATAAAGATATCCCACTCCAGCTGAGAGGCCTGCAGATACTCGCCGACACCCTCAACCACCTGGCGGTCATAAGCTTTGTTGGCGTTAAATAACAGCGTAATACGGTGACGCTTTTCAAACATAGATGATGTTCCTGCTCTAACCCCGGTCATACCCCTTCATTCATGATGTTGCCGATGGCCTGGCTTTCTCATTCACCCCAGCCACGTACGCGATACGCGGCTGGGATGCGCCGTCTGCAACCCGAATGCTGTTGGGTATACACTACCGGCTAATGCCCGAGATATTTCAAGCGCCTTATGGCGAAGTTTGGTGGTAGCGCAAAGAATTCAGACATTCTTCAGAGAGCGCTTCCTTACGCGCGCCGCTTGGTGGCGGAGTCCATCCACACCGCCAGCAGCAAAATGGCGCCTTTGACGATATATTGCCAGAAGGTGGCAACGTCCATCATGCTCATGCCGTTATCCAGGGCCGACATAATAAACGCCCCCATTACTGCCCCGGCGACACTGCCGATACCGCCCGCCAGGCTGGTACCGCCGATGACGCAGGCGGCGATGGCGTCCAGTTCGGCGATGTTGCCCGCCGAGGGGGAGCCCGCGCCAAGGCGCGAGCTGAGGATCAGTCCGGCAATGGCGACCATCAGGCCGTTAATGGCAAACACCGCCAGCTTGGTACGCTCGACGTTAATCCCGGACAGGCGTGCCGCCTCCAGGTTGCCGCCGATGGCGTAGATGCGGCGGCCAAAGGCGGTGCGAGTGGCCATGAACAGGCCTGCCAGCAGCAGGGCGGCGAGGATCAGTACCGGCGTCGGCACGCCGCGATAGTCATTGAGCAGCCAGATTGCGCCCAGCACAATCACCGCGGTAATGGCCTGGCGGCCAACGGCCGCGGTGGAGGACGCGGTCGCCAGACCTAACGCCTGACGGCGCATTCGTCCGCGCCACTGCCAGATAATGAACGCCGCCATGCCGACAACGCCGATGCCAAAGCCAATGCCATCTGGCAGGTAGCTTTGGCCGATCTGCGCCATCGCCGGGCTGGTGGGCGAGACGGTGGTCCCGTTGGTGATGCCGATCAGAATGCCGCGAAACGCCAGCATCCCGGCGAGGGTGACGATAAACGAGGGGACCTTGCGATAGGCCACCCACCATCCGTTCCACGCGCCGAGCAGCAGCCCCATCACCAGCGTCACCAGAATGGTGAGCGGCAGCGGCCAGCCGAGCCAGACGTCAAAGATCGCCGCGGCGCCGCCCAACAGCCCCATCATCGAGCCGACGGAGAGGTCGATTTCTGCCGAAATAATCACAAACACCATGCCGACGGCGAGGATGCCGGTGATGGCCGTCTGGCGCAGCAGGTTGGAGATATTGCGCGCGCTCAGGTAGGCGCCATCGGTAACCCAGGTGAAAAACAGCATAATGACGACGATCGCGGCGATCATCACGAAGACCTGGAGGTTCAGCCCCTTCAGCGCCGGCAGGGCGGTGGGGGCGGTTGGGGTAAGTTTGATTTCAGACGACGTGTTCTTCGACATGGCGTTCGCTCCTCAGCGCGGCTTCCATCACCTGTTCCTGGGTCAGATGTTGATTAACCAAATTGGCTTTTAGCCTGCCTTCGTGCATGACCAGCACCCGATCGCTAAGACCAAGCACCTCGGGCAGTTCGGATGAAATGACAATGACCGCGATGCCCTGCTGCACCAGCTGGTTAATCAGTTTATAAATTTCATACTTCGCCCCGATATCGATGCCGCGGGTGGGTTCGTCGAGGATCAGAATGCGTGGATTCAGCAGCAGACAGCGGGCCAGAATCGCCTTTTGCTGGTTGCCGCCGCTCAGGCGGCCAATCGCCAGCTCCGGCGAGGAGGTTTTAATTTTCAATCGCTGAATGGACTGCTCAATACAGTGCTGCTCGGCGGCGTCGTCCAGGCTGCTCATCGCGCCGGTGAACTGGCTGAGCGCCGCCAGGGTAATGTTCTTACCCACCGCCATCACCGGCACGATGCCGTCTTTTTTGCGGTCTTCCGGCACCATGGCGATGCCGTGGCCAATGGCCTGCTGACAGTTAGTGATGCTGACCGGCTGGCTATCAATGAAGATCTCCCCCTGCCAGCGCCCCGGCCAGACGCCGAACAGGCACTGCACCGCCTCGGTCCGTCCGGCGCCGACCAGCCCTGCGATGCCGAGGATCTCCCCGCGATGCAGGGAAAACGAGACGTCATTGACCCGTTTAATATGACGGTTTACCGGGTGCCAGGCGGTTAAATGTTCGACCCGCAGGATCTCCTCGCCGTGGGCGTGCGGTTCGCTGGGATAGAGCGCGGTGAGCTCCCGCCCAACCATCATGGTGATGATGTCGTCTTCGCTCATGCCGCTGGCGTCGCGGGTGCCGATATGCTGGCCATCGCGGATCACGCAGATCGTATCGGAGATCGCTTTGACCTCATTGAGCTTGTGCGAAATATAGATGCAGGCGATATCGTGGTTTTGCAGATCGCGAACGATCGCCAGCAGCGTCGCGGTCTCTTGTTCGGTTAAGGAGGCGGTTGGTTCGTCGAGGATCAGCAGGCGCACCTGTTTATTCAGCGCCTTGGCGATCTCCACCAGCTGCTGCTGACCGAGGCCGAGGTCGCCGACGCGGGTGTCGGGCGAAATGGGCAGATTGACCTGCGCCAGCAGCTTCTGGCAGCGCAGCGTCATGGTTTCATAATCCAGCAGGCCGTGGCGGGATATTTCGGCGCCGAGGAAAATGTTCTCCAGCACGGTGAGATGTTTCACCAGCGCCAGCTCCTGATGAATAATGGCGATGCCTTTGCGTTCGGTATCGCGAATATGGTTTGCCTGCAGCGTTTCGCCGGCAAAAATAATCTCGCCCTCATAGCTTCCGTGCGGATAGATACCGCACAGCACCTTCATCAGCGTCGATTTTCCCGAACCATTTTCACCGCATAACGAGACCACCTCGCCAGCGTTCAGGCGCAGGCTGACATTATCCACGGCCTTAACGGCGCCGAAGGTTTTGGTGATGTTCTTCATTTCGAGTAGCCAGGCCATAAAGACTCCGCAAAAGTGATATCCGGCGGGATGAAAATGACGCCCCGTAGCGGGGCGTCAGCCATTACAGTTCACTCTTTTTATGGAAACCGTCTTTAATCACCGTGGCGTCGATATTCTCTTTATTCACTTCAATTGGCGTTAACAGGCGCGAAGGGACATCTTTTAAGCCGTTATTTAGCGTGGTGTCAGACTTCGGCTGCTTATCGTTGCCCAGCTCAACGGCGATTTCGGCGGCGTTGGTGGCCAGGGTGGTAATCGGTTTATAGACGGTCATCGTCTGGGTACCGGAAATAATGCGCTTCACGCCCGCCAGGTCAGCATCCTGACCGGAGATCGCCACTTTGCCTGCCAGCCCCTGGGCGGTTAAGGCCTGGATGGCGCCGCCGGCGGTTGCGTCATTGGAGGCCACCACGGCATCGATTTTGTTATTATTCGCCGTCAGCGCGTTTTCCATTATTTTCAGCGCGTTTTCCGGCAGCCAACCGTCAACCCACTGATCGCCGACAATCTTAATTTTGCCCTCATCGACATACGGCTTGAGGATCTTCATCTGGCCGGCGCGGAACAGCTTGGCGTTATTATCCACCGGCGAGCCGCCCATCAGAAAATAATTACCCTGCGGCACTTTGTCGACCAGGGTTTGCGCCTGCATTTCGCCGACTTTTTCATTGTCGAAAGAAATATAGAAATCAATATCGGCATTATTAATCATGCGATCATAGGCCAGCACTTTAATACCTTCCTGCTTAGCCTCTTTAATAACGTTACTGAGCACCTGACCGTTATAAGGAATAATGACTAAGACATCGACGCCGCGGTTGATCATGTTTTCAATTTGCGACATCTGCGTTTCTTCATTGCCATTGGCGGACTGGACAAAAACTTTGGCGCCTAAGGATTCCGCTTTATTGACGAAAATATCGCGGTCTTTCTGCCAGCGTTCCAGACGCAGATCGTCGATGGCCATGCCAATCTTCACTTCTTTCGCCATCCCCGCCATGCTGGCGAGCAGGAGGGAGCTGGCGCAAAGCGTAAGGCAAAGGTTCTTTATCTTCATAATAACGATACCTTTTTTGTAAGGGTAGGTAAGACGAACGGAAAAATAATGTTTGACACATGAGGTTGCGGATACGTTACAGATTCTTAACGCGGAAAGCAGGGCTGGCAATTACCGGTTCTTATTTTGCAGTTATGAAATTTCGTTTAATGCGCAAATTATGACGGCGATCGTATTTTATTCATGCACACTCTTATTATTGCACTGGACCTCTCTGACAGGACTGCAGAAGAACGCGCCGATATTATTTTTTGCGAGCTGGCGCACGTTTGTGGATTCTCTCAATGGCGGTGTGAAATAACGTAATTGAGGAAAATGAAAGCGAAATTCTATATTGGCTTAAACCCGTCATACTTCAAGTTGTAGGTGTGTTGGTGACATTCGTTGCTTCGCCCCCTGGTTATCGGGGACTCGCGCTCCTGCCGCCTTCCTGCAACTCGAATTATTTAGGGTACCTGATTGGTTATTCGCCGCATCTCTGAATATGGAGTTCTCTATGCAGACCTATTTCGATCAACTCGATCGCGTTCGTTACGAAGGCCCGAAATCCGCTAACCCGCTGGCTTTCCGTCATTACAACCCGGATGAACTGGTGCTGGGCAAACGGATGGAAGATCATCTGCGTTTTGCGGCCTGTTACTGGCACACCTTCTGCTGGAATGGCGCCGATATGTTTGGCGTGGGCTCCTTCGACCGCCCATGGCAGCAGCCTGGCGACGCCCTGGAGATGGCCAAACGCAAAGCCGATGTGGCGTTCGAATTTTTCCATAAACTCAACGTGCCTTACTACTGCTTCCACGACGTTGACGTCTCGCCGGAAGGGAGTTCGCTCAAGGAGTACAGCAATAACTTCGCCCGGATGGTCGAGGTGCTGGCGGAGAAGCAGCAGCAGAGCGGCGTCAAGCTCCTGTGGGGGACCGCAAACTGCTTCACCAACCCGCGCTACGGCGCCGGCGCGGCCACCAACCCGGACCCGGAAGTGTTTAGCTGGGCGGCCACCCAGGTGGTTACCGCCATGAATGCCACCCATCAGCTGGGCGGCGAAAACTATGTCCTGTGGGGCGGTCGCGAGGGCTATGAAACCCTGCTGAATACCGACCTGCGCCAGGAGCGTGAACAGATAGGCCGCTTTATGCAGCTGGTGGTGGAGCATAAGCATAAAATCGGCTTTAAAGGCACGCTGCTGATTGAGCCCAAACCGCAGGAGCCTACCAAGCATCAGTATGATTATGATGCCTCTACCGTTTACGGCTTCCTCAAGCAGTTTGGTCTGGAAAAAGAGATTAAACTGAACATTGAAGCCAACCATGCGACCCTTGCCGGCCACTCGTTCCATCATGAGATCGCGACGGCCATCGCGCTGGGGCTGTTCGGTTCCGTCGACGCCAACCGCGGCGATCCGCAGCTGGGCTGGGATACCGACCAGTTCCCGAACAGCGTCGAAGAGAACGCGCTGGTGATGTATGAAATTCTCAAAGCCGGCGGCTTCACCACCGGCGGCCTCAATTTTGATGCGAAAGTGCGCCGTCAGAGCACCGACAAATACGATCTGTTCTACGGCCATATCGGCGCGATGGATACCATGGCGCTGTCGCTGAAGGTCGCGGCGCGGATGATCGAAGACGGTGAGCTGGATAAACGCGTGGCCAAACGCTACGCCGGCTGGAACGGCGAGCTGGGGCAGCAGATCCTTAACGGGCAGATGACCCTCAGCGACATTGCCCAGTACGCCGCTCAGCATCAGCTGGCGCCGCAGCATCGCAGCGGCCAGCAGGAACAACTGGAAAACCTGGTCAACCATTATCTGTTTGACAAGTAATCATGCGGCGGCGCCCGGCGTGACCGGGACCGCCACCAGGATGCTCTGTTCGCGCCACGCTCAGCCGTGGCGCGCGTTTAAGGAGAGGTAGTATGTATATCGGCATCGATCTGGGGACATCGGGCGTCAAAGCCATTCTGCTCAATGAGCAGGGTGATGTGGTGGCATCGCATACCGAAAAACTCACCGTCTCGCGTCCGCATCCGCTGTGGTCGGAACAAGATCCCGAGCAGTGGTGGCAGGCTACGGACACGGCGATGAAAGCCCTGGGCGCGCAGCATAGTCTGCGCGACGTGAAGGCGCTGGGGATCGCCGGGCAGATGCACGGCGCCACCCTGCTGGATAAATCGCTACGGGTGCTGCGTCCTGCCATTTTATGGAATGACGGTCGCTGCGGCGAAGAGTGCCAGCTGCTGGAGGAAAAAGTCAGCGCTTCCCGGCAGATCACCGGCAACCTGATGATGCCGGGCTTTACGGCGCCGAAGCTCTTGTGGGTGCAGCGCCACGAGGCGGCGGTGTTCAGCCAGGTCGATAAAGTGCTGTTGCCGAAGGATTATCTGCGTCTGCGGATGACCGGCGAGCTTGCCAGCGATATGTCTGACGCCGCCGGTACCCTGTGGATGGATGTCGCCCGACGCGACTGGAGCGATGAGATGCTCGCCGCCTGCGATCTCAGCCGGGACGCGATGCCGGCGCTGTTTGAAGGCAGCGACGTCACCGGGCAGCTGCGTCCGGAGGTGGCGCAGGCGTGGAATATGCCACAGGCGCTGGTGGTGGGGGGCGGCGGCGACAACGCCGCCGGCGCGGTCGGGGTCGGCATGGCCGATGCCGGTCAGGCGATGCTGTCGCTGGGCACTTCAGGTGTGTATTTCGCGGTCAGCGAAGGGTTCCTCAGCAAGCCTGAAAGCGCAGTGCATAGCTTTTGCCATGCGCTGCCGGGCCGCTGGCATCTGATGTCGGTGATGCTCAGCGCGGCTTCCTGTCTGGACTGGGCGGCGAAATTAACCGGTCTCGCCAGCGTGCCGGCGCTGATTGCGGCGGCGCAGTCAGCCGACGAGAGCGCTGGTCCGGTGTGGTTCCTGCCCTATCTGTCGGGCGAACGCACGCCGCACAACAACCCGCAGGCCAAGGGCGTCTTCTTCGGCCTGACGCATCAGCATGGGCCGGCAGAGCTGGCGCGGGCGGTGCTGGAGGGGGTGGGCTATGCGCTGGCGGACGGCATGGACGTGGTTCACGCCTGCGGCATCAAGCCGCAGAGCATCACCCTTATCGGCGGCGGGGCGCGTAGCGCTTACTGGCGACAAATGCTGGCGGATATCAGCGGCCAGCAGCTCGATTACCGTACCGGGGGCGACGTCGGCCCGGCGCTGGGGGCGGCCAGGCTGGCGCAGCTAGCGGTGCACGGCGAAGCCGACCGCGCCGGGCTGTTGTCGCCGCTGCCGCTTGAGCAAGCGCATCGCCCGGACGATCGCCGAGTGGCCCACTATGCGCCACAGCGAGAAACCTTCCGCCAGATTTATCAGCAGCTGAAACCGCTGATGTCATAGCCTCAGTCCGTCCGGCAGCGCCGGGCGGATTACTTCCCTGAATGTCCCGGCTACATCCATCCAAAAAAGCGTATTTGTTTATTCCGAAATCTCCGTTTGGCCGTGCGTAACCTGAGGCATCGCCGGGGGAGTCGGTCATAATCAGCCCCTGTCGACCAGGGAGGTGAGATGAACACAAAACGCAATATTGCCAGGGTGATGATGGCAGCAGGATCGCTGGTTTATCTGCTCGGTATCTGGCGAACCTGCCCGTTGTTTAGCGGTAAAGGTTATTTTCTCGGCGTACTGGTGATGGGGATGTTTGCCGTCCTCGCCCATCAGCGCGCCAGACGGTGGCAGGAACAGGACGACGGTTTTATTGCCTTATGCCGGTTGGTGCTGCTGCTATCGGTCGGCCTGCTGCTGGTGGGCGCCTGGTATGTGCCGGCAGGCTGGCATGAAAAAGCCGTCTATATCGCGGCATGGTTTGTCTGCTTATATGGCGCATCGGCAACCCCCGAACGGATCCGCGTCGCCTGCGCGATGCAAAAAACGGAATAAGCGCCATCCGTGGGCGCGTAAGAGGTAAAAGTAATGGAAAACAAGCACGCGACGTATTCTCCGGCCTTTCATTTAATCTCCTGGATTGCCCTGATCGGCGGCATCGCCACCTATCTGGTAGGCCTGTGGAATGCGGATATGCAGTTGAATGAAAAAGGCTATTATTTTGCTGTCCTGGTGCTGGGGCTGTTTGCCGCAGCGTCTTATCAGAAGACGGTGCGCGATAAATATGAAGCCATTCCGACCACCGCGCTGTACTACACCACCTGTCTGGTGGCCTTCGTCATCGCCGTTGGCCTGCTGGTTATCGGGTTGTGGAACGCCAGTCTGCTGCTCAGCGAGAAAGGGTTCTATGGACTGGCGTACTTTTTGAGCCTGTTTGGCGCCGTTGCGGTGCAGAAAAACGTGCGTGATGCCTGGGACCCGACCCGTGTAAGAGAGCCTCTCAGCGTGCCGGAAGAGGGGCCTGAACTGTGAGTCAGGCCCGCTCTCGGCGGCAGGTCGTTAACTGACCAGCCGCCGGCTATCAACCCGCTGCACCAGGCCGGACAGCAGCAGGCTGCCGAGCAGGGCGGCGCTGAAAATCCACACAATATCCAGCAGCGGCCAGCGGCTCAGTTCCAGATGGCTGGCGCGCAGCGCATGCACAATCAGGGCATGGAAGCCGTAAATTCCCAGAGAATGACGTGCAATACATTCGATACCGGGCAGGGGACGCGCGTTCAGCCAGTTTTTGGCGAGCGTCAGCAGGGCGACTGCGCAAACGAACACCGCCGGCCCGCAGTAGAGATACCAGGTGTCGCCGAAGTCCCCGCGCCAGCGTAGCTCATGCAGCGTGCCGCGGGAGATGACCCACACGGCGGCGAGGAACAGCGCGGCGCAGAGCGGGGTCAGCCATTTTTTATCGGTATCCAGGGTGCCAATGGCCCTGCCCAACACGCCGTAGAGCACGTAATAAAAGGTGTCGCCATTGATATAGAGGTTGACCGGCAGCCACTCAATCCCGGCGGCTTTGACGCCAACCATGTTGGGGTTGGCCAGAATGCCGAGGATCGCCATCAGCGCCAGCAGCATTTTGCCGTTGACGGATTTAACCTGAATAAGCGGCGAGAGCAGATAGATAACGGCGATAGCAAAGAAAAACCACAGGTGGTAGAAGACGGGCTTCTGCAGCAAATTCTTTAACGACAGCTCGACGTTAATATGGGTAAACAGCGCGATATATAGCAGAGACAGCGCGCTATAGAACGCAATGCACAGGCCAATCCGCCAGAAATGGCGCGGCTGGGCGCTGCGTTCCCCAAAAAACAGATACCCCGAGATCATAAAAAACAGCGGCACGCTGACGCGGGAGGCGGAATTGAGCAGATTGGCGATATCCCATTGCAGCAGGGTAATCGTATGCGGATGAGTGATATACCAGCTGGTACTGTGGATCATCACCACCATCATGCAGGCAATGCCGCGCAGGTTGGTGATCCAGTGTATCTTTTCTTGCATCAGTCCCTCAAAGTCTACTGGCGATATAAGGTCTGACCCGCCTTATGCCCCGGTGTCGCACGAGATTAGTCTGAGTTTTTGATCACAGACTTGTCGCTGTTTCATGATATTCGCAAAATACCTGTAATACTGGATCTTTGCGATAACAACTTGCTGACAAGGCGGTGGAGGAGAACGTGGTGAAAGGTGTCGTTTCCATAATGCTGGCGCTGCTCCTTGCGGGCTGCAGCGAGACCGTTTCCCCGCCGGCGCAAAAGGCGCAGCGCGCGCATATTACACCGCAAACTACGCTCAATATGGCGCAGCTTTGCAAGGATCAGGCCGCTATCCGCTATAACACGCAAACGCAGTTAGTTGACGTGAACCATCTTGAACAATTCCAGGCGAGCTATGAGCTGTCGGGTCGTACCGGCAAGAATGAACGTTTCATCTGTTCCTTTGACCCCGACGGCCAGTTTATGCATCTTTCGATGCGCTGAATCGACCCCGCCTGGCGTAAATTTCGTCCGTTTTCCTGAAACTACGCCGTTTCGTACTGTATATCTCGCAGCCAGCGGGTATACTGACTCCTTCCTTTAAATCCACACGTATCCAGCACGAAATCATATGCAAAAGTTTGATACCAGGACCTTCCAGGGCCTGATCCTGACCTTACAGGATTACTGGGCTCGTCAGGGCTGCACCATTGTTCAACCACTGGACATGGAAGTCGGCGCCGGCACCTCTCACCCGATGACCTGCCTGCGCGCGTTAGGGCCGGAGCCGATGGCGACCGCCTACGTACAGCCTTCCCGTCGTCCAACCGATGGCCGCTATGGCGAAAACCCGAACCGTTTACAGCATTACTATCAGTTCCAGGTGGTGATTAAGCCTTCTCCGGACAACATCCAGGAGCTGTACCTCGGGTCGCTGAAAGAGCTGGGTATGGACCCGACCATTCACGACATTCGCTTCGTCGAAGACAACTGGGAAAACCCGACGCTGGGGGCCTGGGGTCTGGGTTGGGAAGTGTGGCTCAACGGCATGGAAGTGACGCAGTTCACTTACTTCCAGCAGGTGGGCGGCCTGGAGTGTAAGCCGGTGACCGGCGAGATCACCTACGGCCTGGAGCGTCTGGCGATGTATATCCAGGGCGTCGACAGCGTCTACGACCTGGTCTGGAGCGATGGCCCGCTGGGTAAAACCACTTACGGCGACGTGTTCCACCAGAACGAAGTGGAGCAGTCCACCTATAACTTCGAATACGCCGACGTCGATTTCCTCTTCTCCTGCTTCGAGCAGTATGAGAAAGAGGCCCAGCATCTGCTGGCGCTGGAGACCCCGCTGCCGCTGCCGGCCTACGAGCGTATTCTGAAAGCGGCTCACAGCTTCAACCTGCTGGATGCGCGTAAAGCCATCTCCGTCACCGAGCGTCAGCGCTATATCCTGCGCATTCGCACCCTGACGAAAGCAGTGGCGGAAGCGTACTACGCTTCCCGTGAAGCGCTCGGCTTCCCGATGTGCAACAAGAATAAATAAGAGGCGGCCATGTCTGAGAATACTTTTCTGGTGGAAATCGGCACTGAAGAGCTGCCACCAAAAGCGCTGCGCAGCCTGGCGGAATCTTTTGCTGCGAACGTGACCGCGGAGCTGGATAACGCCGGCCTCGCGCACGGTAAAGTGGAATGGTTTGCCGCCCCGCGTCGTCTGGCGCTGAAGGTGGCCAACCTGGCGGCGGCGCAAGCCGATCGCGAAGTGGAAAAACGCGGCCCGGCCGTTGCCCAGGCGTTCGATGCCGAAGGCAAGCCAAGCAAAGCGGCCGAAGGCTGGGCGCGCGGCTGCGGTATTACCGTCGATCAGGCCGAACGTCTGACTACGGACAAAGGCGAGTGGCTGCTGTATCGCGCCCATGTGAAGGGCGAAAGCACCGAAGCGCTGCTGCCGAACATGATTGCCAGCTCGCTGGCGAAGCTGCCGATCCCGAAACTGATGCGCTGGGGCGCGTCTGACGTCCACTTCGTGCGCCCGGTTCACACCGTCACGCTGCTGCTGGGCGACAAGGTGATCCCGGCTACTATCCTCGGTATCCCGTCCGATCGCGTGATCCGCGGCCATCGCTTTATGGGCGAGCCGGAATTCACCATCGACCATGCCGACCAGTACCCGCAGATCCTGCTGGAGCGCGGTAAAGTCATCGCCGATTACGAACAGCGTAAAGCCAAAATCAAAGCCGATGCGGAAGAGGCGGCGCGTAAGATTGGCGGTCAAGCCGATCTGAGCGAAAGCCTGCTGGAAGAAGTCACCTCGCTGGTGGAATGGCCGGTGGTGCTGACGGCGAAGTTCGAAGAAAAATTCCTCGCGGTGCCGTCTGAAGCGCTGGTTTACACCATGAAGGGCGACCAGAAGTACTTCCCGGTTTACGACAACGCCGGTAAGCTGCTGCCGAACTTTATCTTCGTCGCCAACATCGAGTCGAAAGATCCGCAGCAGATCATCTCCGGTAACGAGAAGGTGGTCCGTCCGCGTCTGGCCGACGCCGAGTTCTTCTTCAACACCGACCGTAAAAAACGTCTGGAAGACAACCTGCCGCGTCTGGAAACCGTGCTGTTCCAGCAGCAGCTGGGTACGCTGCGCGACAAGACCGATCGCATTCAGGCGCTGGCGGGCTGGATTGCCGAGCAGATTGGCGCTGACGTGAACCACGCGACCCGCGCGGGCCTGCTGTCCAAGTGCGACCTGATGACCAACATGGTCTTCGAGTTCACCGACACCCAGGGCGTGATGGGGATGCACTACGCGCGCCACGATGGCGAAGCGGAAGATGTGGCCGTGGCGCTGAACGAACAGTATCAGCCGCGCTTTGCCGGCGACGCGCTGCCGTCTAACCCGGTGGCCTGCGCGGTGGCGATTGCCGATAAGATGGACACCCTCGCGGGTATCTTCGGTATCGGCCAGCACCCGAAAGGCGATAAAGACCCGTTTGCGCTGCGCCGCGCCGCGCTGGGCGTCCTGCGTATCATCGTCGAGAAGAACCTGAACCTCGATCTGCAAACGCTGACCGAAGAAGCGGTGCGTCTGTACGGTGAGAAGCTGACCAACGCCAACGTGGTTGATGACGTGATCGACTTTATGCTGGGCCGCTTCCGCGCCTGGTATCAGGACGAAGGCTACGGCGTCGACACTATCCAGGCGGTACTGGCGCGTCGTCCAACCCGCCCGGCGGATTTCGATGCGCGCATGAAAGCCGTATCGCACTTCCGTACCCTGGAAGAGTCCTCCGCGCTGGCGGCGGCGAACAAACGTGTCTCCAACATCCTCGCGAAATCCGACGAGACGCTGAACGACATCGTTCACGCTTCCGTGCTGAAAGAAGCGGCGGAAATTAAGCTGGCGGGCAATCTGGTGGTGCTGCGCGACAAGCTGCAGCCATACTTCGCCGCAGGCCGCTATCAGGATGCGCTGATTGAGCTGGCCGCCCTGCGCGAGCCGGTGGATGAGTTCTTCGAAAACGTGATGGTCAACGCCGAAGACAAAGATGTCCGCATCAACCGTCTGACGCTGCTGTCCAAACTGCGTGAACTGTTCCTGCAGGTGGCGGATATTTCTCTGCTGCAGTAAGCGTATCGGTAATAAAAAAACCTGCCTCAGGGCAGGTTTTTTTTATACCTGAAATATAAATAGTCGAACCGCTAATAATTCAGGCATTGATGTTTTCATTATTTGCATTGATCAATAAAAAATATTTTAAGAATATATAAACATAATTCCGCAAGTTATTTACGCTAGAATGGCGGCGGGTGCTTGAGACTGTGTGTCTCAGGTATTCAGCGGGAGACAGACAGAGAAAAGCCCCACCTGATAGTCATCAAAGTGAGGCTCCCCTAATGCATGAACACCATAAGCGTAGCCTCTTACTTGTTTAAAATCAACATGGTAGTCGAGGAGTCCCGCGAAACTATCTGTTGTTTGGTTTAATAGTGATTTGCTTCACTGTTTTATTATTGACCTGGATGGTTCGTGATTCGCTATGTGAATTACAGCTCAGGCAGGGAAATAGTGAGCTGGTGGCATTCTTAGCCTGTGATTGTAAACAGTAAGAGCATCTGGCGGGGATCTATCCCCACTATGCTTGCAGTGTCAGGCATTCTCAATGCACCCTTTCATTGTTCACCAAATAAATCATTTGCCTCCTGATATCAGGAGGCCTTTTTATTTTTAAACGATTGTTGAATTAAACGGGCTTGAAATTCATAGCGGAGTGTGGCTATCCTATGCCCCGACGAATCCCTCGTCTCACTGGAGCGCGCCCTACAAATGAACAAACACGACTGATGAACTTCACGCCTTACCTCGCAGACGTTGCGGGTAGGGGAGTATTGATTTCATTCAGGAGTGCTTATGGCTCATTGCGCCCACATCCCCGCTTTTGTTTTACATCAGGTCACCTGTCAGTTTGCGACGGGGCAGACCCTGTTTGGTCCTCTCAGCGTCTCGCTGGAACCGTCCCTTTGCGGTCTGGTCGGCCGGAACGGCGTCGGTAAGTCGCGTCTGTTGCGCCTGCTGGCGGGCCTGGATTCTCCTGCCGGTGGCCATATCGAGCGCGCGGCTTCCATTGCCTGGGTGGCGCAGCAGCCGACGCTTACGCCGGAGACCACCCTCGCTACGCTGCTGGGCTATGCGCCGGTCTTTGACGCCTTGTACCGCCTTGAACAGGGTCATGGACTGGCCGACGATTTCGAGCTATTGGATGGCCACTGGGATCTCCCCGATCGGCTGAGTTTAGCTTTCCGTGATGCCGGTCTCCCGCCGTTCTCTGCCGATCGTCCCGCTTTTTCACTCAGCGGCGGCGAGCGGATGAAGGCCCTGCTGTGCGGCGCCTTCGTCTCGGGCGCCGATTATCTGCTGCTGGATGAGCCCACCAACCATCTGGACAGTGAGGGGCGAGAGTGGCTCTATCAGCAACTGGAAAACTGGCACGGCGGAGCTTTGATCGCCAGCCACGATCGTCAACTGCTGGCGCGGATGCCGAGGATCATCGAGCTGACGCCGACGGCGCTGCGCAGCTACGGCGGCAACTATGACGAATATCAGCGGCAGCGCGAGGCGGAGCAGCAGGCGGCGCGCGCGGCGCTGGACCATGCGACGACCGAGCGGCGACGCACCCGCGCGCGAATGCAAAAAGAGCATGATGCTGCCCAGCGGCGCTCGGCGCAGACACTGCGTACCGTTGATACCCTGAATATCGCCTCTTTCGAACGCGTGAAGTACAAAGGCGCGGCAAAAGAGCGTCCGGGAACGCTGCGCCGTCAGCATCGTGAACAGAACAGCAGTCTGAATGGCGCTGTGCAGCAGGCGCGAGAGCGGGTGGAAGAGGATACGCCGGTGATGTTCACCCTGCCAGGCAGCGAAGTGGCGGCGGGCAAGCAGGTGCTGGTCGTGGAAGCATTGCAACTCGCCCATTCCCCCGCTGCGCCGCTGGACTGGCGCGTGGATGGTCCGATGCGCGTCGCGCTGCGAGGGCCGAATGGCTGCGGCAAAACTACCTTGCTGAAAACGCTGCTGGGGCTGGAGCAGGCCGCCTCAGGCGATGTCCGGCTGTCGGTGAGCGCCGCTTATCTGGATCAACATCTGACGCAGCTGGATCTGTCGTTATCGGTGATAACGCATCTGAGCCTGGACGATACTCCGCTGGATGAGGGGCTGCTGCGGACCCGTCTGGCGCAGCTGCAGCTGGGCGCCGATAAGGTCAACCTGCCGCTGGCGGCGCTCAGCGGCGGCGAACGCCTGAAAGCGGCCCTGGCCTGCGTGCTCTGGCGACGCGATCCTGCCCAGCTGCTGTTGCTCGATGAGCCGACCAACCATCTCGATTTAGCGTCGACACAGGCCATTGAGTGTGCGCTGGCGACGTTTCCCGGCGCGTTGGTGGTGGTGTCGCATGACGAGGCGTTTCTGCAGGGGTTGAAACTCACCCACAGCCTGACGTGGGGGGAAACGGGCTGGCGCTTTGCCCAGCGCTGAATGCCCGGCAGCCGCCATCGTATGCTGGCGGCGGCTGGCGACAGATAAAAAAAATCCCCGCCATCAGGCAGGGATTTTCGATTCTTAGCGGCTTGAACTTACAGAGAAGTTACGTTGCCAGCTGCCGGGCCTTTAGCGCCGCTTTCGATGGTGAAGGAGACTTTCTGACCTTCGTCCAGGGATTTGTAGCCATCGTTCTGGATAGCAGAGAAGTGTACGAACACGTCTTTAGAGCCATCGTCAGGAGTGATGAAGCCGAAGCCTTTGTCAGCGTTGAACCATTTTACGATACCAGTCATTTTACCGGACATAGTGAATTACCTTTAAAAAAATAAGTGAGCCTTGCGGCGTAGCGGTCTGGACTACAGATTTAAAGCGATAAAGGGAAAGTTCACTACGGGGGTATCTTTGGATAACCTTAGAAGGACTGCTCTATTCGACTGCTCTGTGGTCTGTACATCAAACCTGCGAGCATTAACGCACGTTCAGCACCTGATAGCAAACTTTTTTTTACGGCGCAGCGGCAAAAGCTCCCTTACTGGCCCTTGCCGCTGCGCGCTGGATTAATCGAGTAACTGTCTTGAAAGCTGCGGATTGGCCTGAATCAGGCGCATTAATTTCAGCTCTGTGGGGGACGGTCTTACCCGTCTCGACTCCCACTCTCTTACCATGGCGACGCTCACGCCCATGGCGTTGGCGAAGTCGTCAATCTTAAGTCCAGTGCCTTTACGCAGCTGTTCAAATTCACTAAACACAGTGGACTTACGGTTTGAGGTAAGTGTCTGATTATCGTCCTTAAAAACGATGTGTTCCAGGCTGCTCAGCAGTTCAAACACGGGATCTTTATATTCCATTGAGAACTCCTTTTATCACACAGCGGAAGAGATTTTTCTAAAGCTCTTTAAGAATAGTCAGAAAAAGGCGTAAAGGATGGTAACGTCCGTGATTATTTGCCAGCAGGTTATCGAATCGGCCCCGTCAGCCAAACGGCAACGGGGCCTAAGAGAATGATTACTAACGCGATGGCGTGGCTTCGAAAATTTTTGTAAACGGATAAGAAAAAAGCGGCAAAGCCGGCGCGGGCCGCCGGCTTATCGATCAGGCTTTCTGCAGACCTCTCGCGTCCTCTGTCGCCACGGGCGCTGATTTACTGACCCGGTATTTAATCAGCAGCGCGATGGCTGACAGGAACGCCGGGATGGCCAGCAGAGTGAAAATGGTCTCAAAAGAGAGCTGGGCCTGCATCAGGAAGGCGCCGCTGAACGCACCGAGGATCCCGCCGAAGCGGCCGATACCCAGCATCCAGGCGACGCCGGTGGCGCGCCCTTGCGTCGGGTAGAAGCCTGCCGCCAGCGCCGGCATCGACGACTGCGCGCCGTTCATAATACTGCCGGCGATAAACACCATCACTCCCATCAGCGCCAGGCTGCTGGTGGAGAAGCCGACCAGACAGACGAAAACGCCGGTCAGCAGCCAGCCGACGGCCACTACCTTATTGGGGTTGATCTTGTCCATCAGGGCGCCGAGGATCAGCACGCCAATTCCGCCGCCGAGCGGGAACAGAGCGGTGATAATTGAGGCCTGACTCATCGATGCGCCGGTTTCACGGATCAGCAGCGGCAGCCAGCTGGTCAGGAGATAGAAGATCAGCAGACCCATGAAGTAGGTCAGGCACAGCATCACGGTACCCACTGCGTAGCGCGGGGAGAAAATGACGCCGATAGCCGACTTCTCTTTCACCTGGCCTGCTTCGCGCAGCTCAAATTCCACCGCCTCCGGCAGCGGCGCGATACGCCGCAGGATGGCGGCAATGCGCTGCGCCGGCTGACGCTTCACCACCAGATAGCGGGCGGACTCCGGCAGCAGGAAAATTAAAGCCACCGCCAGCAGGAGAGGCATCACGCCGCCCAGCACCAGCACGCTCTGCCAGCCATAGTGCGGGATCATCCAGGCGGATAAAAAGCCGCCCAACGACGATCCCATCGGAAAGCCGACAAACATCAGGTTCACCAGCAGCGCCCGACGGCGCTCCGGCGCATATTCGCTCATTAACGTGGCGGCATTGGGCATCGCTGCGCCAAGGCCCAGGCCGGTCAGAAAGCGCAGCAGCGTCAGTTGGTTAAGGCTGGTGGCAAAGGCGGTGAGCAGGCTGAATCCGCCGAACACCACGATCGACATAATCAGCACTTTCTTGCGGCCGATACGATCAGCCAGCGGTCCCGCGGTTAACGCGCCGACGGCCAGGCCCACCAGCGCGGCGCTCATCACCGGGCCGAGGGCGGATTTTTCCACGCCCCACTCCTGGACCAGGTCGGAGGCGATGAATCCGATGATCGCGGTGTCGAACCCGTCCATCGCGACGGTGATGAAGCAGAGCGCGAGGATCATCCACTGGTAGCGGGTGAAGGGGTGCTCGTTGATAAAGGCCTGAATGTCGATGGTTGTCTTAGTCATACGGCTTTCCTGGCAGACTGAGCGAGGGACAGAGGTTTGTTATTATCGTCGCCTTCGCGTCATTGAGTTTGATTTGTGCGATAATCGAACGCATCGCCGTTAATCGCTCATTCATCAAATCATTGAAGCGCTGACCAGGCAATCCGGGCGCGCGCCAAAGCGTGCGATTATCGTCCGCTTCCGGGCGAGGCGCCGGTTGATGGATTTTTTGTTTAAAGAATATCAATAAGTTATGTGATATGCGTCGGCCTGATTTAAAGCGCATATTTGTGATGCGCATAACAGACGCGCCAGGCGGCGATAGCGGCGTATGGAATGGCGTTTTTCCTGCGTAAGATTAGCAGTAAAGGGTATCCTGCGAGGCCGAGCTGGACTATCCTTGTCAGCGTCTGGCACGTGTGTGTCTTTGTGCGCTTTTTTTGGCTGAAAGGAGTAAAAAAATGGCGACAGGAAAGTCCTGCTCTCGCTGGTTTGCGGCTATGGCGGCCTTATTAATGGTGGTTAGCCTGAGTGGGTGTTTTGATAAAGAGGGCGATCAGCGCAAAGCGTTTATCGACTTCCTGCAGAATACGGCGATGCGTAGCGGTGAACGACTGCCGACGCTGACCGCCGATCAGAAAAAACAGTTTGGGCCATTTGTCTCTGACTACGCGGTGATCTACGGCTACTCGCAGCAGGTGAGCCAGGCGATGGACGCTGGTCTGCGCCCGGTGGTGGATAGCGTCAATGCGATCCGCGTTCCGCAGGACTATATGACCCAGCGCGAGCCGCTGCGTCAGGCGAACGGCGCGCTGGGCGTGCTCAGCCAGCAGCTGCAGAATGCCAAAATGCAGGCTGATGCCGCGCATGGCGCTCTGAAGCAGGCTGACGATCTCAAGCCGGTCTTCGATCAGGTATACGCCAAGGTCGTCACCGCGCCAGCCGACGCGCTGCAGCCGCTGATCCCGGCCGCGCAGATCTTTACCCAGCAGCTGGTTCAGGTGGGGGATTTTGTCGCTCAGCAGGGGACCCAGGTGAGCTTTGTGGCCAACGGCATTCAGTTCCCGACCTCGCAGCAGGCCAGCCAGTATAATGCGCTGATTGGGCCGCTGGCGGCGCAGCATCAGGCGTTTAATCAGGCATGGACGGCGGCGGTGAACGCCACCCGCTAATGCCCCGTCTGGCTGACGTGAGCTGCGGCGAACGGGCTGGATGACGGACAGAATGCAAAAAGAACCCGGGGAGGGCGATGGCCGCCGCTACCCGGGTTTTTTTATGGCTTATTTTACCTGCGGATTGACGCAGTTTTTCTCGACCTTGCCGTTCAGGGCATCGATCAGGTTATCCACCGCGCAGGCCGCCATGTTGTAGCGCGTCTCATGGGTGGCGGAGCCGATATGCGGCAGCGCGACGACGTTCGGCAGGCTCAGCAGCGGCGAATCTTTAGCCAGCGGCTCGTGCTCGAAGACATCAAGGCCGGCAGCGTGAATCTCCCCCGCCTGCAGGGCGGCGATCAGCGCCTGCTCATCGACCACCGGGCCGCGCCCGGCGTTAATAAAGATGGCGGAAGATTTCATTTTGGCGAACTGCGCCTGACCGAACAGATGGTGGGTCTCTTCGCTCAGGGGCAGGATCAGGCAGACAAAATCGGCTTCCTGCAGCAGGGTATCGAGATCGCAATAGCGGGCGTTGAAGCGCTCTTCTGCCTGCGGATGCTGGCGGCGCGCGTTGTACAGGATCGGCATGCCGAACCCGAAGTGGGCGCGCTGCGCCAGCGCCATGCCGATGCGGCCCATGCCGACGATACCTAAGGTTTTATGGTGTACGTCGGTGCCGAACCAGTCTGGCCCAATGCTCTTCGTCCACTCGCCCGCTTTGACGCGCTCCGCCACTTCCACCACCCGGCGGGCGGTGCTCAGCACCAGCGCCATGATCGTGTCGGCGACGGTCTCGGTCAGCACGGTCGGGGTATGCATCAGCAGCACCCGGCGGGCGTTCAGCGCCTCGACGTCGAAGTTGTCATAGCCAACGGACACGGTGGAGGTCGCACGCAGCTTCGGCATCTTCTCCAGCAGCGCGGCGTCAACCTTTTCGCTGGAGCCCAGCAGGCCCTCAGCCTGGGCGAAGGCCTCAGCGTGCTGCGAAACGGTCTCCGGCCGCAGGTTTTTCACCTGAGTGACGGAAAAGTGCTCCTCCAGACGCTGTAGCAGGTCGTCGGGAAGCGTTTTATAGAGAATGACAGACGGCTTCATGCGAATCTCCGTAGTGTGAGTCGTTCAGGCGTGATGAGCGCCAAGTGGAAGGTTTTGATTATTAGCAGGCTTAACAATCAAAGTCAGCCATACTGAGGCGAAAAGCGCCACCCCCATAAAAATATAGGAAGCTGCGGGGCTGCCGGTGGCGCCGTTCAGGTAGCCGACAAACCACGAGCCGCAGAAGGAGCCCAGGGCGCCCATGCTGTTGATCAGCGCCATCGCGCCGCCGGCGACGTTGCGTGGCAGCATTTCCGGAATAATGGCGAAGAAGGGGCCGTAAGGCGCATACATTGCCGCACCAGCCACCACCAGCAGGGTGTAAGAGACCCAGAAGTGGTTGGCGCCGACCGCCCAGGAGCCGATGAAGGCCAGTCCGCCAATCAGCAGCAGCGGCCAGACGAACAGTTTACGGTTCTGCATTTTATCGGAGGCCCAGGAGACCACGATCATGGCGATAGTCGCCGCCAGGTACGGAACCGAAGAGAGCCAGCCCACTTCCACCATCCCCATATTTTCGCCGCCGCTGCGGATAATCGACGGCAGCCACAGTACAAAACCGTACACGCCGATGCTCCAGGCAAAGTACTGAGCGCAGAGCAGGATCACGTTGCGGGAGCGGAAGGCCTCGCCATAGTTACGCACCGCTTTGATGCCCTGCTGTTCACGATCCAGTTGTTCCTGCAGCGCGGCTTTTTCACTCTCCGCCAGCCAGGATACCTGCGACGGTTTATCTTTCACCAGCACCCACCAGCAGAAGGCCCAGATCACCGCCGGCACCCCTTCGATGATGAACATTTCCCGCCAGCCGAAGGCCTGAATCAGGTAGCCGGAGACCACCGACATCCACAGGACCGTCACCGGGTTGCCGAGGATCAGGAAGGTGTTGGCCCGCGAGCGCTCGGATTTGGTGAACCAGTTGCTGATATAGATCAGCATCGCCGGCATCACCGCCGCTTCGACGACGCCGAGGATAAAGCGAATGGCCGCCAGCGCCGGGATATTATGCACAATCCCGGTCAGGGAGGCGCAGCCGCCCCACAGGATCAGGCAGATAAAGATCAGTTTGCGAACGCTGCGGCGCTCCGCATAGATAGCGCCGGGGATCTGGAAGAAGAAGTAGCCGAGGAAGAACAGGGCCCCCAGCAGGGAGGAGATCCCTTTGGTGATGCCCAGGTCTTCGGTAATGCCTGCCGCGGAGGCGAAGCTGAAGTTGGCGCGGTCGAGGTACGCCAGGCTATACGTGATAAACACGATAGGCATGATGTACCACCAGCGTTTCGTTGCATTTGTTGAGCTATTCATAGGCTTGCCTCTGTCAATGAGGTGACATACGTCCGTCGAAACGGACGCTGCTGTGCCGCGCTGCAGGTAGGGTACAGGACGGCTGTTATGGTTGCGTATAAATGTTATTCGCCCAGCGCGTCGCGGGTGGGCAGCCCCTCGCTGTCGCCCTGGACCTGAATGGCCAGCGAACCGATTTTATTGCCGCGGTTCACCGCCTGAAGCAGGGTTTTGCCTTCCAGCAGGGCGCTAATCACCCCGACGGCAAAGCCGTCGCCGGCGCCGACGGTATCGACGACGTTTTCGACTTTGATGGCATCAACCGTTCCCTGTTCGCCGCTGGCGCTCTTGAACCAGGCGCCGTCGCAGCCGGTTTTAATGACCACCGCCTTGACGCCGCGCGAGAGATAGAAATCGGCGATCCCCTCCGGGGTCTGCTGGCCGGTGAGGATGACGCCCTCTTTTAAGCCTGGCAAAACCCAGTCAGCCTGGAAGGCGAGACGGTTGAGTTTCTCCACCATCTCGGCTTCGCTTTTCCACAGCACCGGCCGCAGATTGGGGTCGAAAGAGAGGGTTTTGCCCTCGGCTTTCATGACCTTCGCCGCATGCTCCAGCAGCGCATATGAACTTTCAGAGAGCGCGGCGGCCACGCCGCTCAGGTGCAGATGACGGGCGCTGGTGAAGTAGTCGGCGCGAAAATCGTCCGGCGACAGATGGCTGGCGGCAGAACCTTTGCGGAAATATTCCACAATGGGATCGGTTCCATTTTCGACTTTCGATTTCATCTGGAAACCGGTAGCGAAGCGGTTGTCGATGGCGACAGCGTGGCTATCGATCCCCTCTTTCGCCAGCGATTGCAGTACGAAGCGGCCAAAGCTGTCGTTGCCGACGCGGCTGACCCAGCCGACCTTCAGACCCAGGCGCGCCAGGCCGGTGGCGACGTTCAGCTCAGCGCCGGCGACACGTTTCATAAAATGCTCCACCTCGGCCAGATCGCCGGTTTCGGTGGCGACAAACATGGCCATAGCTTCGCCGATGGTGATGACATCTAAATTTTCCACGGCTTATTCCTCGCGTAACAGGTTGACGTAGCGGCGGGTCACGGCCGTCAGGTCATGGCCAGTCAGCGGAAACTCGATTCCACGCGGCGCGTCGGCGGGAAGATTATCGAGCAGGGCCAGCCAGCGGTCGGCGGCCTGATCCGGCGGCACAGCGCGGAATTTCTCCTGATGAGGCTCCGCCGCTTTTACATGAATATAGCTGACCGCCGGCGCAAGATGGCGGGCGGCCTCTTCCGGCGAATCGCCGACCCACAGCCAGTTGCCCATATCAAACGTTAAGGTGATCGGCAGCTGATGGACCCGACAGGCGGCTTTGAAGCGCTGCATCGGCGCCAGCTGGCCGCAGTCGGTCTGGTCATTCTCCACCACCAGCGCCATGCCGCTGTCGCTGAGGATATGGCGCAGTTCGTCGAGCTGCTGGTTGTGGCGGAAATGGCCAAGGGAGAGCTTCAGCCACAGGGCGTTAAGAGTCTGCGCTTCCGCGAGCAGCGTCGGGAGATGCGGGTTAAGCTCGCCGTTGTCGGCGAACAGCGCCTGGGGCGCGGAGTAGCAGGCCAGCAGGCCGTGGCGCTCAATGGTGGCCGCCACCGTCGGCAGGGCGTTGAGCTCTTCGGTGCTGAACAGCTCGCGGCGGATTTCGACGCCGTCCGCGCCGGCGTCGGCGATAAACGGCAGGACGGCGGCCTGGCCGCCTAAGGATTTAACATGGTCATTACCATACGCAGCGGTAACGACAATAATTTTTCTGGCCATCGCGCTCTTACTCCCGGCGTTTGTTGCTTAATCTCCTTATTACGCTAGATGGTATCGGTTCCATAAGAAAGGGCGAGATGTTTAATTTATGATCGGCATCACGAAGGATCGTTAACGGGAAGTTGATCCGCGGACGATAAGCTCGCCGGAGAAGACCCGCTCGCAGATGGGGTCGTTACTGCCAGCAATGCGCCGAATCACCTGTTCCACCGCCGCGTAGCCGATCTGCCACGTCGGCTGTTTGAGGGTGGTGATGCCGACGCCAGCCAGCTCCGCCCACTCCAGTTCGTCGAAGCCCAGCAGGCCGATATCGCTGCCCCAGATCAGGCCGACGCGCTTCAGGGCGCGGGCCACCTGCAGCGTCAGCGCGCCGTTGGCGGAGATCACCGCTTTGCGCATCCCGCGGTGGCGGGCGTGGAACTGGCGCAGGACGTTGTCCATCATCGCGCCGTCGTTGAGCTGCACTTCGGCGTTTTCGGCCACCACGCCGTGGTGGCGGGTGAGCGTGGCGCGGAAGGCGCTCAGGCGCTCGCGGCGGGTATTGACCGACCCCAGCGGTTCGCTAAGAAACAGGATGGCCTCAAAGCCTTTCTCCACCAGGTGTTCGGTGGCGGTGGTGGCGGCCTGGGCGTTATCAAGCCCGACCACATCGCAGGCGAAATCGGGGATTTTACGGTCAATCAGCACCATCGGCAGGGCCGACTGCTGCAGACGGTTCAGGCCATCCTCCCGCATGCCGACCGCGTTGACGACGATGCCTTCCACCTGGTAGCTGCGCAGCAGGTCGAGGTAGTGTAGCTCCTGATCCAGCTCGTTATTGGTGTTACACACCAGCAGAGTGAAGCCCTTTTCCCGGCAGGCTGCTTCAATGCCGCTCATGACGTTGACCGAATAGGGATTGGTGATATCGGCGATGATCAGGCCGATGAGGCGGGTTCGGCCGTGCTTGAGGCCGCGGGCCATCAGGCTGGGGCGGTAGTCGAGTTCGGCAATGGCTTGTTCAATACGTGATAACAGATCGTCGGAAAGCAGATGCTTCTCGCCGTTAAGATACCGTGAAATGCTGGTTTTGCCGGTCTTTGCGGCTTTCGCCACATCGCTAATGGTTGCACGCGCCGCTTTCGCCATGGTGGCTTCCTTTGCTGAAAATCTGCCAACACCTTAGCGCGAAAAATAGCGATATCAAGCATTTTGCCCGGCAGAGGCGCGGCCGGGCAACATGAGGATGCGCTTATTGCAGCGGGCTGAGAGTGATTTCCACGCGACGGTTCTGCGCCTTGCCTTCCGCCGTGCTGTTGCTGGCGATGGGGTTCGCCGGGCCCATGCCGGTGGTGCGAATGCGGTTGGCCGCCACGCCCTGGGTGATTAGCGCGCTGGCGACGCTGTCAGCACGCTGCTGCGACAGACGCATATTCAGGTCCTTACTGCCGGTGCTGTCGGTGTAGCCGACGACGTTAACGGCGGTTTTCTCATACTCTTTCAGCACCATGGCCACGCCGGTCAGGGTGTTGGCGCCGGCCGGTTTCAGGTTGGCGCTGTTGCTGTCGAAAGTGACGTTATTCGGCATGTTCAGCACGATGTTGTCACCATTTCGCGTCACGCTGACCCCGGTTCCCTGCATTTTGTCGCGCAGCTTCGCTTCCTGCACGTCCATGTAGTAGCCAATGCCGCCGCCCAGCGCCGCGCCTGCCGCTGCGCCAATCAGCGCGCCTTTGCCGCGGTCGTGTTTGGAGGAGGAAAGCGCGCCGACGCCAGCGCCCACTAAGGAGCCAATACCTGCGCCAATACCGGATTTGCCTGCTTCACGCTCACCGGTATAGGGGTTGGTGGTGCAGCCGGAAACGGCCAGGGTGCCGCTGACCAGAGCCGCAATCATAAGTACGCGTTTTTTCATTTAATGTCCTTAATCCTTTTTATTCTTTGCCACAGCGAACGTGACGGTTGATTATGACGCGCGAATACGTAGAAAATTCCCCGCATACCATCTCATTTTGTAAATAACATTGAACGGCGCCGATTCGCGCCGTCACCACACCTGCCTTCGCTGACCAGGAGCCGCCTTTGCCAACCTCATCTGCAACCAAAACCATTTTAACCGCCGCCCACTGGGGACCGATGCTGGTGGAAACGGACGGGGAAAACGTCCTCTCCTCCCGCGGCGCGCTGGCGACGCCGTTTGCCAATTCGCTGCAAACGGCGGTGCGCGACCAGGTGCACAGCAAAACCCGCGTGCGCTACCCGATGGTGCGCAAAGGCTTTCTCGCCTCTCCGGACAAGCCCCAGGGGATCCGCGGTCAGGATGAATTTGTGCGGGTGAGCTGGGAGCAGGCGCTGGATCTGATCGATGCCCAGCATCGTCGGATCCGCGAAAGCTATGGACCGGCCTCCATTTTTGCCGGCTCCTACGGCTGGCGTTCTAACGGCGTCCTGCATAAGGCGGCCACCCTGCTGCAGCGCTATATGAGCCTGGCGGGCGGCTACACCGGCCATCTCGGGGATTACTCCACCGGCGCGGCGCAGGCGATCATGCCTTACGTCGTGGGCGGCAATGAGGTGTATCAGCAGCAGACCAGCTGGCCGCTGGTGCTGGAGCACAGCGAGGTAGTGGTGCTGTGGAGCGCCAACCCGCTGAACACGCTGAAAATTGCCTGGAACGCCTCCGACGAGCAGGGTATCCCGTGGTTCGACCGGCTGCGCCAGAGCGGCAAGCGCTTGATCTGCATCGATCCGATGCGATCGGAAACGGTCGATTTCTTTGGCGATTCGATGGAGTGGATCGCGCCGCATATGGGCACCGACGTCGCGTTGATGCTGGGTATCGCCCATACGCTGGTGGAGAATGGCTGGCAGGACGACGAGTTTCTTGCCCGCTGCGCCAGCGGCTACGAGATTTTTGCCCGCTATCTGACCGGCGACAGCGACGGCGTGGCGAAAACCGCCGACTGGGCGGCGGCTATTTGCGGCGTCTCAGCTGATAAGATCCGCGAACTGGCGAAACTTTTCCACGAAAACACCACCATGCTGATGTCTGGCTGGGGCATGCAGCGCCAGCAGTATGGCGAGCAGAAACACTGGATGTTGGTCACCCTGGCCGCGATGCTGGGGCAGATTGGCACCCCGGGGGGCGGGTTTGGGCTTTCCTACCATTTCGCCAACGGCGGCAACCCGACCCGCCGCGCGGCGGTGCTGGGCTCGATGCAGGGGAGCGTGGCCGGAGGCGTGGACGCCGTGGAGAAGATCCCGGTCGCGCGGATTGTCGAGGCGCTGGAGCATCCGGGTGCGGAGTATCAGCACAACGGCATGGCGCGGCGCTTCCCCGATATTCGCTTTATCTGGTGGGCCGGCGGCGCCAACTTTACCCATCACCAGGATACCAATCGCCTGATTCAGGCCTGGCAGAAACCAGAGCTTATCGTCATCTCCGAATGCTTCTGGACCACCGCCGCGCGTCATGCCGATATCGTTCTGCCGGCGACCACCTCGTTTGAGCGCAACGATCTGACGATGACCGGGGACTACAGCAATCAGCATCTGGTGCCGATGAAGCAGGTGGTCGCCCCGCGGGGTGAAGCGCGCGATGATTTCGCGGTCTTTGCCGACCTCAGCGAACGTTGGGAGGCGGGCGGCCGCGAGCGCTTTACCGAAGGGAAGAGCGATCTGCAGTGGCTGGAGACCTTCTATCAGATGGCCGCCCGGCGCGGCGCCCAGCAGCAGGTGACGCTGCCGCCGTTTGCCGAATTCTGGCAGGCTAACCAGCTGATTGAGATGCCGGAGGCGCCGGAGAATGCCCGTTTCATCCGCTTCGCCGCCTTCCGCGACGATCCCCTGGCCAACCCGCTGAAAACGGCGAGCGGTAAAATTGAGATCCACTCGCCGACCATCGCCGCCTTTGGCTACGCCGACTGCCCGCCGCACCCGATGTGGCTGGAGCCCGACGAGTGGCATGGCAACGCCGAGGCGGGGCAGCTGCAGCTGCTGTCGGCCCATCCGGCACACCGTCTGCACAGTCAACTGAACTACTCCGCGCTGCGCGAACGCTATGCCGTCGCCGGACGCGAACCGTTGACTATTCATCCGCAGGATGCCCGGGCGCGGGGGATTGCCGATGGCGATCTGGTGCGGGTGTGGAACGCCCGCGGTCAGGTGCTGGCCGGCGCGGTGGTGACGGAGGGGATCCGCCCGGGGGTGATATGCCTGCATGAAGGGGCGTGGCCCGACCTGGATCCGGTGGCGGGCATCTGCAAAAACGGGGCGGTGAACGTCTTAACCAAAGATATCCCGACATCCCGGCTGGGCAACGGCTGTGCCGGGAACACCGCCCTGGCGTGGCTGGAGAAATATACCGGCCCGGCGCTGCCGCTTACAGCATTTGATCCGCCGGCCAGCGCATAATCCAGGTGGGGTGCTGAGTATCGTCCTGCCATGCGCAATCTTCAATGCGGAAGCCTTGCGCATGGTAGAAACTGACCGCTGATTCGTTTTTCTGATAAACCTCAAGGCTAAGCCAGGCGTAGTGCTGCTTGACTTCATCCAGCAGCGCCCGGCCAATGCCCTGGCGGATGGCGTCCGGCGCGACGAACAGCGCGCCGACGAAGCGGGACTCCAGCACGCTGACAAAGCCTTTTAGCTCTCCGTCGCGCTCCCAGACCCAGGTGCTGGCGGCGGGAAGATAGACGTCCCGTACCACCGCGACGCTGTCGCGCCAGTAGCTTTCGCTGATAAAGGGATGGGCATGGATCGTACTATCCAGCCACAGGGCCAGCAGCGGTGTATTATCTTTAGCGACCCACTTGCGGATCATCCTGACCTCCCGGGTGACAGAAGCAGCCGGTGACATGGTCGTTGACCAGCCCGCAGGCCTGCATAAAAGAGTAACAGATCGTCGAACCGACAAACTTAAAGCCGCGTTTTTTCAACGCTTTAGACAGCGCATCAGAGGCCGGCGTCGTGGTCGGGATCTCCGCCAGCGTCGCCGCGCGGGTGACCTGCGGCGCATTGTCGACGAAAGACCAGACAAAATCAGTGAACGACTCGCCATTTTCCTCCATCGCCAGATACGCCCGGGCGTTGCCGATAATGGCCTGGATTTTTCCCCGATGGCGGATAATCCCGGCATCCTGCAGCAGCCGCTCGACATCATCGTCCCCCATCGCCGCCACGCGCACCGGATCGAACTGGTGAAAAGCCTGGCGATAGTTCTGCCGTTTTTTTAACACCGTGATCCACGACAACCCGGCCTGCTGGCCTTCAAGGCAGATCATTTCAAACAGCCGCTGGGACGCTTTTTGCGCGACACCCCATTCGGTATCGTGATACTCGATATATAACGGATCCTGACTCACCCATCCGCAACGCTGCATAGCTATTTCTCCCTCTGCGCTAAAAAAGTGGACGCCCCGGCTTGACGACTGAAAGATAAAGATAATAGTTAATACAGGGAAATCGTATCCCCAAAAAAACACAGCAATAATGCCGATTCGGCTCTTTTCTGGAGTCGCATTAATGATAATAAAGAAATGCAATGGCCTCCGGGGGTTCTTGTTCCCGGTGTGCGTATCCGTCTGGGTATTGTGTGTCTCTGGAGCGAATGCCTGGCAACAGGAATATATCGCTATCGATACAAAAAGTAATACGTCGGAACGTTATACATGGGATAGCGATCACCAACCACGCTATGAAGATATCCTCGCCGAGCGGATGAAGTCGTCTGAAACGCCGGGCGGACTGACTTTAAACCAGGGGCTGGCGCCGCCGGACAGCAGCCGTGGGATGAGCGTCGGCTGGAATTATCTGCTGGCAAACGGCATGACCTCCGGGCCGGTGGCCAGCCTGCGCAGCGACTACAGCGCGCCGGCGACGAAAAGCGTTGGCGAGACGGGATATGTCAACACGCTCGGCTGGCGTATGGATTATCAGTCGCTGTGGGGTGTGCACCCCTGGGCTCAGGTGAGCTATAACCAGTCGCTCGCCAGCGATGCCTGGTCGCCGACCACTCGCGCCAGAGAGGGCGGCTGGAGTGATGTCACCCTGGGCGCCGATATGCCGCTGGGATCGCATGTGGCGGCATGGGCCACCCTGTCGCAGGCGGATAATGTCCCGTCGGGGGAAAATACGCTCTATCTGATGGGGGTCAGCGCCAACTTTTGAGCGGGGATTGTTACGCGTTTGAAACGATGCGGTTATTGTTAAATCTCAGTAATGGCGCATTTCTGTGAGATAGCGCACACTAACTTTTTTGCTGATATTCGCGGAATGAATGTCATGCAATGCCATTCATTCCGCCATTAATGCATTTCATTCCCTGCTGATGGCAGTTCATGCCTTTTTCCCCCACTGGATGAGGGGCCTTCGCTATTGTGGCGGCAGTTAATTTATCAGGACAACTGCTATGAACGCTGCAAACCGTCAATCGACCCGCTGGCTTACGCTTATCGGCACCATCATCACCCAATTCGCTCTCGGTTCGGTTTATACCTGGAGCCTGTTTAACAGTTCACTGTCTGACAAACTGGGCGAACCGGTCAGCCAGGTCGCCTTCTCCTTTGGCCTGCTGAGCCTCGGGCTGGCGCTCTCCTCGTCGGTCGCCGGCAAGCTGCAGGAGCGTTTCGGCGTGAAGCGCGTCACCATGGCCTCCGGGATCCTGCTCGGACTGGGCTTCTTCCTGACCGCGCACTCCAACAGCCTGATGATGCTGTGGCTGAGCGCGGGCGTGCTGGTGGGGCTGGCGGACGGCGCCGGTTATCTGCTGACCCTGTCGAACTGCGTGAAGTGGTTCCCGGAACGCAAAGGGCTGATTTCCGCCTTCTCCATCGGTTCCTATGGCCTCGGCAGCCTGGGGTTCAAATTCATTGATACTCATCTGCTGGCCACCGTCGGTCTGGAAAAAACCTTCGTCATCTGGGGCGCTATCGTGCTGGTGATGATCGTCTTTGGCGCGACCCTGATGAAAGATGCGCCAAATCATACGGCGACCACCGCGGCCAACGGCGTCGTGGAAAACGACTTTACTCTCGCCGAATCGATGCGTAAACCGCAGTACTGGATGCTGGCGGTGATGTTCCTGACGGCCTGCATGAGCGGTCTGTATGTGATTGGCGTGGCGAAAGATATCGCGCAGGGGATGGTCCATCTGGATGTCGCCACGGCGGCTAATGCGGTAACGGTTATCTCAATCGCTAACCTTAGCGGTCGCCTGGTGTTAGGTATCCTGTCCGATAAAATCTCCCGCATTCGCGTGATCACCCTCGGTCAGGTGGTGTCGCTGGTGGGGATGGCCGCGCTGCTGTTCGCTCCGCTGAATGCCATGACCTTTTTCGCCGCGATTGCCTGCGTCGCCTTTAACTTCGGCGGAACCATCACCGTCTTCCCGTCGCTGGTCAGTGAATTCTTCGGTCTGAACAACCTGGCGAAAAACTATGGCGTCATTTATCTGGGCTTTGGTATCGGCAGCATCTGCGGTTCCCTCATCGCTTCGCTGTTCGGGGGCTTCTACGTCACCTTCTGCGTGATCTTCGCTCTGCTGATTATTTCGCTGGCGCTTTCCACCACCATTCGTCAGCCGAAAGGCAGTGTCTATAGCGAGGCGCACGCCTGAAACCTGCAGCGTGAAACGTGCCCCTGATTAATACCCTAAGCAAATAGTGCCAATCCAGCCAAATGTTTTGTAAATGTTTGGCTGGATCACATTCCCTCCTGATACTTTTCCCGTTCCCTGTGGTCTACTTATCGCGCTTTGTAGAGGTTTCTGATAACCAACCCTAACGCACCCTATTAGCCTACTGACTCATGCCACAGCGTCAGGCGGTGTTTTATTCTTCTTTTTCCAGGTTTGCTTGCATGAAATATATTAGAACGATGACGCAGCAGAAGCTTAGTTTTTGGCTGGCGCTGTACATCGGCTGGTTTATGAACGTCGCCGTTTTTTTTCGGCGTTTCGATGGTTATGCTCAAGAGTTCACTTTCTGGAAAGGGCTTTCCGGTGTCGTTGAACTGGTGGCCACGGTCTTTGTCACCTTCTTCCTGCTACGTCTTCTGTCGCTGTTCGGCCGCCGTATCTGGCGCATTCTGGCGACGCTGATTGTTCTGTTTTCCGCCGCCGCCAGTTATTACATGACGTTCCTCAACGTGGTGATTGGCTACGGGATTATCGCCTCGGTGATGACCACCGATATCGACCTGTCGAAAGAGGTCATCGGCTGGCATCTGATCCTCTGGCTGGCGGCGGTGAGCGCGCCGCCGCTGCTGTTTATCTGGAGCAACCGTTGCCGTCATACGCTGCTGCGCCAACTGCGTACCCCGGGCCAGCGGGTTAAAAACGTGCTGATCGTGGTGCTGGCCGGCCTCATCGTCTGGGGCCCCATCCGCCTGCTTGAGCTGCGCCAACACGATGTAGAGCGCCATTCTGAAGTGGATATGCCGAGCTACGGCGGGGTGATCGCCAACTCCTACCTACCATCGAACTGGCTGTCGGCGCTGGGGCTGTACGCCTGGGCGCAGGTGGATGAATCCTCAGACAACAAATCGCTGATTAACCCGGCGAAGAAATTTACCTACGTCGCCCCGGAAGGGCTCGATGACACCTACGTGGTGTTTATCATTGGCGAAACCACCCGCTGGGATCATATGGGCATCCTCGGCTATAGCCGCAACACCACGCCAGAGCTGGCGAAAGAGAAGAATCTGGTCGCCTTCCGCGGCTACTCGTGCGATACCGCCACCAAGCTGTCGTTACGCTGCATGTTTGTGCGTCAGGGCGGGGCAGAGGATAATCCGCAGCGGACCCTCAAAGAGCAGAACGTCTTTGCGGTGCTGCATCAACTGGGCTTCAGCGGCAATCTGTACGCCATGCAGAGTGAGATGTGGTTCTACAGCAACACGATGGCCAACAATATCGCCTATCGCGAGCAGATTGGCGCCGAACCGCGTAACCGCGGCAAGAGCGTTGACGATATGCTGCTGGTGGATGAGATGAAGCGCGGTATGGCGCAGGGCAACGCCTCCGGTAAGCACCTGATCATCCTGCATACTAAAGGCTCGCACTTTAACTATACCCAACGCTATCCGCGCAGCTTCGCCCAGTGGAAGCCGGAGTGTGTCGGCGTCGACAACAAATGTTCTAAAGCGGAGCTGATTAACTCCTACGACAACAGCGTGACCTATGTCGATCACTTTATCGTCAGCGTCCTCGACCAGCTGCGGGATAAGAAAGCGATTGTGTTCTATGCCGCCGACCATGGCGAGTCGATTAACGAGCGCGAACATCTGCACGGTACGCCGCGCAAAATGGCGCCGCCGGAACAGTTCCGTGTGCCGATGATGGTCTGGATGTCGGATAAATATCTGGAGAATCCCGATCATGCCGCCGCGTTCGCCCATCTGCAGCAGCAGGCCGCGATGAAGGTGCCGCGACGCCACGTCGAGCTGTACGACACCATTATGGGCTGCCTCGGCTATACCTCGCCGGATGGCGGGATCAACGAGAACAACAACTGGTGCCGCGTGCCGGCTTCGAAGAAAGCGGCGAAGGAATAGCAATAGTGGCGAGATTCTCGCCGCTTGATTGATTTTTTGCTAATAAGGCATTGACGGGGGTGCATCCCAGCAGTAAGATGCGCCCCGCATTCGGTGATTGGCGCAGCCTGGTAGCGCACTTCGTTCGGGACGAAGGGGTCGGAGGTTCGAATCCTCTATCACCGACCAAATTCAAAAAGCCTGCTCAATGAGCAGGCTTTTTTGCATCTGTAGCCAGTGAGGATGAGAACCTCCGGGGGCAGGAGGTTCGACTCGAGCGGAGCGAGAGAACGTTGCGTCAGCAACGGCCCGCAGGGCGAGCCACAAAGTGGCGAGTCATCCTCTATCACCGACCAAATTCGAAAAGCCTGCTCAATGAGCAGGCTTTTTTGCATCTGCGGCCAGTGAGGATGAGAACCTCCGGGGGCAGGAGGTTCGACTTGTGTTCCGTAGGCCCGCGCAAGCGCAGCGCCGCCGGGCATCATCAGCGCGCTACTGGCCAAAACCCCATCAAAATCACAAAAAACGTCTTTATCCCCATTTCCAGCCAGCTGTTCGCTATTTTGTGACATCTTCCATTGCATTTTTTTATCGATGAACAGATCTTTTTTCGCGAAGCTTATGGCTAAATGCAGCATTTTCCGCTGTGCGTTTTAACGTTCACGCTATTAATCGCTCACATATTGGTCACATAGTAAGAAATTTTTCTCATTTGCTGGCATTGTTTCCCACTGGGTGTCGCACCTTAATAAGGTCTTTATTCTGCATATTCGCCTGTAGCATAAATTTCTCTGCTGAAAATAGCGTCTTGAAGTTTTTTTAATCTTTGCCTGCCGTTTCTCACGCTGGATGTAAAACCCGGCTGGCTGTATTGACGTTTCCCCATTCTGTTGACAGATTGTAGGGCATGAGGGGCATTTCATGGAGAATCCGTACTGCAACTCAGTCGTTTTTGCGAAAGGAATCCCCATCTCTCTCTACGCCTTCGGGCACCACCGACCGGACCGGGTATATTCTAAATAGTTCGCGCTGCGGGAAGGCGGCAAGTTTGCGAATCCCCAGGAACATAGATAACGATGTGACTGGGATAATCGAGCGCAGCCAACGCATCCGTGGTTCGAAATATGACGAATAAAAATAAATAAAGGTCTGGCGGATATATGCAAACAACATCACAGTTTTGGAGCAGAATAATGAGTATTTCCTTGAAGAAATCAGGGATGCTGAAGCTTGGTCTGAGCCTGGTCGCCATGACCGTCGCCGCCAGCGTGCAAGCGAAAACCCTGGTTTATTGTTCAGAAGGCTCGCCGGAAGGCTTTAACCCACAGCTCTTCACCTCTGGCACCACCTATGACGCCAGTTCCGTACCCATCTACAACCGCCTGGTCGAATTCAAAACCGGTACGACGGAAGTTATTCCGGGGCTGGCTGAGAAATGGGAAGTTAGTGCGGACGGTAAAACCTATACTTTCCACCTGCGTCAGGGCGTGAAGTGGCAGGATAATAAAGACTTTAAGCCAACCCGTGACCTGAACGCCGATGACGTGGTGTTCTCCTTCGATCGTCAGAAGAATACCAATAACCCGTACCATAAAGTTTCTGGCGGCAGCTATGAATACTTTGAAGGGATGGGGTTACCAGACCTGATTAGCGAAGTGAAGAAAGTGGACGATAAAACCGTCCAGTTCGTCCTGACCCGCCCGGAAGCGCCGTTCCTCGCTGACCTGGCCATGGACTTCGCTTCCATTCTCTCTAAAGAGTATGCCGACAACATGCTGAAAGCCGGCACGCCGGAAAAAGTAGACCTCAATCCTATCGGTACCGGTCCATTCCAGCTGCTGCAGTACCAGAAAGATTCCCGCATTCTGTATAAAGCCTTCCCGGGCTACTGGGGCACCAAGCCGAAGATCGATCGTCTGGTCTTCTCCATCACCCCGGATGCCTCCGTGCGCTACGCCAAGCTGCAGAAAAATGAGTGCCAGGTGATGCCGTATCCTAACCCGGCGGACATCGCGCGCATGAAGGAAGATAAAAACATTACCCTGCTGGAACAGCCGGGTCTGAACGTCGGTTATCTCTCCTTCAACACCGAGAAGAAACCGCTGGACGATGTGAAAGTTCGTCAGGCGCTGACCTACGCGGTTAACAAAGAAGCGATCATCAAAGCGGTTTACCAGGGCGCAGGCCAGGCGGCGAAGAACCTGATCCCGCCGACCATGTGGGGCTATAACGACGACGTCAAAGACTACACCTACGATCCGGAGAAGGCGAAGCAGCTGCTGAAAGAAGCGGGCCTGGAAAAAGGCTTCACTATCGACCTGTGGGCGATGCCGGTACAGCGTCCGTATAACCCGAACGCCCGCCGTATGGCGGAGATGATCCAGGCCGACTGGGCCAAGATTGGCGTCCAGGCCAAGATCGTCACCTACGAGTGGGGCGAGTATCTGAAACGCGCGAAAGCGGGCGAGCACCAGACCGTCATGATGGGCTGGACCGGCGACAACGGGGATCCGGATAACTTCTTCGCGACCCTGTTCAGCTGCGCCGCGGCGAAAGACGGCTCCAACTACTCGCGCTGGTGCTATAAGCCGTTTGAAGATCTGATTCAGCCGGCCCGCGCCACCGACGACCACAACAAGCGTATTGAACTGTACAAACAGGCTCAGGTAGTGATGCATGACCAGGCTCCGGCGCTGATCATCGCTCACTCCACCGTTTACGAGCCAGTGCGTAAAGAAGTCAAAGGCTATGTGGTGGATCCGCTGGGTAAACACCACTTCGATAACGTCTCTGTCGAATAATAAGCACGATGCCTGACCCCCTCTCCCCGTGTGGGAGAGGTGGGGGGCGTATTCCCGCTATTCCGGGGAATGCTTTTGTGAGCAATACAGACGCCCTGTCGCCAGGCGGGGCGTCACTAGAGAGAATCCGGGTTATGTTGCAGTTTATTCTCCGACGTCTGGGACTTGTCATCCCGACATTTATCGGTATCACCCTTCTCACCTTTGCCTTCGTCCATATGATCCCCGGCGATCCGGTGATGATTATGGCGGGCGAACGTGGTATTTCCCCCGAACGTCACGCGCAGCTGCTGGCCGAAATGGGCCTTGATAAGCCGCTGTGGCAGCAATATGCCCACTATATCTGGGGCGTGCTGCACGGTGATTTAGGCATCTCGCTGAAAAGCCGCATTCCCGTGTGGCAGGAGTTTGTCCCACGCTTTAAAGCCACCCTTGAGCTGGGCGTCTGCGCGATGATCTTCGCCGTCGCCGTCGGCATTCCGGTGGGCGTGCTGGCTGCGGTAAAACGCGGCTCCATCTTTGACCACACTGCGGTGGGCCTGGCGCTGACCGGCTACTCGATGCCTATCTTCTGGTGGGGCATGATGTTGATTATGCTGGTTTCGGTACAGCTGAACCTGACGCCGGTCTCCGGGCGCATCAGCGATACGGTGTTCCTTGACGATACCCTGCCGCTGACCGGCTTTATGCTGATCGACACCGCCATCTGGGGCGAGCAGGGCGACTTTATTGACGCCTTAATGCATATGATCCTGCCCGCCATCGTGCTGGGCACCATTCCGCTGGCGGTGATCGTGCGTATGACCCGGTCGTCGATGCTGGAAGTGCTCGGCGAAGACTACATCCGTACCGCGCGCGCCAAAGGCCTGACCCGGATGCGGGTGATTGTGATCCACGCGCTGCGTAACGCGATGCTGCCGGTGGTCACGGTGATTGGCCTGCAGGTGGGCACGCTGCTGGCGGGCGCCATCCTGACGGAAACCATTTTCTCATGGCCTGGTTTAGGCCGCTGGCTGATCGACGCGCTGCAGCGTCGCGATTATCCGGTGGTGCAGGGCGGGGTGCTGCTGGTGGCGACGATGATTATCCTCGTCAACCTGCTGGTCGACCTGCTGTACGGCGTGGTGAACCCGCGTATCCGGCATAAGAAGTAAGGGGCCATCATGTCACAAGTTACTGAAAATAAAGTTATCGCTGCGCCGGTGCCCATGACCCCGCTGCAGGAGTTCTGGCACTATTTCAAGCGCAATAAAGGGGCGGTGGTTGGTCTGGTGTACGTGGCGGTGATGATCATTATCGCCGTGTTCGCCAACTTCCTCGCCCCGTATAACCCGGCGGATCAGTTCCGTGATTCGCTGCTGGCGCCCCCGTTCTGGCAGGAGGGCGGCAGCCTGGCGCATCTGCTCGGCACTGACGACGTGGGCCGCGATATTCTGTCTCGCCTGATGTATGGCGCGCGCCTGTCGCTGCTGGTGGGCTGCCTGGTGGTGGTCCTGTCGCTGATCCTCGGCGTGGTGCTCGGCCTGGTGGCGGGCTATTTCGGCGGGGTGGTGGACTCGATCATCATGCGCGTCGTCGATATTATGCTGGCGCTGCCGAGTCTGCTGCTGGCGCTGGTGCTGGTGGCTATCTTCGGCCCCTCCATCGTCAACGCCTCGCTGGCGCTCACCTTCGTGGCGCTCCCGCACTATGTGCGTCTGACGCGCGCGGCGGTGCTGGTGGAGGTCAACCGCGACTACGTGACCGCCTCCCGCGTGGCGGGCGCCGGGGCGATGCGCCAGATGTTCGTCAATATTCTGCCTAACTGTCTCGCGCCGCTGATCGTTCAGGCGTCGCTGGGCTTCTCTAACGCCATTCTCGACATGGCCGCGCTGGGGTTCCTCGGCATGGGCGCGCAGCCGCCGACGCCGGAGTGGGGCACCATGCTCTCCGACGTATTGCAGTTCGCACAGAGCGCCTGGTGGGTGGTGACCTTCCCGGGCGTGGCGATCCTGCTGACGGTGCTGGCATTTAACCTGATGGGTGACGGTCTGCGTGACGCGCTCGATCCCAAACTGAAGCAGTAAGAGGTTCGAGATGGCGTTATTGAATGTAGATAAATTATCGGTGCATTTCGGCGATGAAAACGCGCCGTTCCGCGCCGTGGACCGCATCAGCTATAGCGTGAAGCAGGGCGAAGTGGTCGGCATCGTCGGGGAGTCTGGATCCGGTAAATCCGTCAGCTCGCTGGCGATTATGGGCCTGATTGATTACCCCGGCCGGGTGATGGCGGACAAACTGGAGTTTAACGGCCGCGATCTGCAGCGCATCTCTGAAAAAGAGCGGCGCCAGCTGGTGGGGGCGGAGGTGGCGATGATCTTCCAGGATCCGATGACCAGCCTCAATCCGTGCTATACCGTCGGCTACCAGATTATGGAAGCGATTAAAGTCCATCAGGGCGGCAATAAGCAAACCCGCCGCCAGCGGGCCATCGACCTGCTGAATCTGGTGGGCATTCCCGATCCGGCGTCGCGGCTGGACGTCTATCCGCACCAGCTTTCCGGCGGGATGAGCCAGCGCGTGATGATCGCGATGGCGATTGCCTGTCGGCCAAAACTGCTGATTGCCGATGAACCGACCACCGCGCTGGACGTGACCATTCAGGCGCAGATCATCGAGCTGCTGCTGGATCTGCAGCAGCAGGAGAATATGGCGCTGGTGCTGATCACCCACGACCTGGCGCTGGTGGCCGAGGCCGCGCATAAAATTATCGTTATGTATGCCGGTCAGGTGGTGGAGACTGGCGATGCGAAGGATATTTTCCGCGCGCCGCGCCATCCATACACCCAGGCGCTGCTGCGCGCGCTGCCGGAGTTCGCCCAGGATAAAGCGCGTCTGGCGTCGCTGCCGGGCGTGGTGCCGGGGAAATATGACCGTCCCAACGGCTGCCTGCTGAACCCGCGCTGCCCCTATGCTACGGATAAATGTCGTAGTGAAGAGCCGGCGCTCGCGGATCTCACTGGCGGCCGCCAGTCTAAATGTCACTACCCACTCGATGATGCCGGGAGGCCTGGATTATGAGTACGCAAAAGGCCGCCACGCCACAACCGCTGTTGCAGGCCATTGATCTGAAAAAACACTACCCGGTGAAGAAGGGGTTATTCGCCCCGGAACGGCTGGTGAAGGCGCTGGACGGCGTCTCCTTTACCCTTGAGCGCGGTAAAACGCTGGCGGTGGTGGGGGAGTCGGGCTGCGGTAAATCGACCCTCGGTCGTCTGCTGACGATGATTGAAATTCCCACCGGCGGCGAGCTCTATTATCAGGGGCAGGATCTGCTTAAGCACGACCCGCAGGCGCAGAAGCTGCGGCGGCAAAAAATCCAGATTGTGTTCCAGAACCCCTACGGTTCTCTGAACCCGCGTAAAAAAGTGGGGCAGATTCTGGAAGAGCCGCTGCTGATTAACAGCAGCCTGAGCAAAGAGCAGCGCCGCGAAAAAGCGCTGGCGATGATGGCGAAAGTGGGCCTGAAAACAGAGCATTACGATCGCTATCCGCATATGTTCTCCGGCGGTCAGCGCCAGCGTATCGCCATTGCCCGCGGGCTGATGCTCGATCCGGACGTGGTGATTGCCGATGAGCCGGTCTCCGCGCTGGACGTTTCGGTACGCGCTCAGGTGCTGAACCTGATGATGGATCTGCAGCAGGATTTAGGACTGTCCTACGTGTTTATCTCCCACGACCTGTCGGTCGTCGAGCATATCGCTGATGAAGTGATGGTGATGTATCTCGGCCGCTGCGTGGAGAAGGGCACCAAGGAGCAGATCTTTAACAATCCGCGTCATCCATACACCCAGGCGCTGTTGTCGGCGACGCCGCGTCTGAACCCGGACGACCGTCGCGAGCGGATTAAGCTGACCGGCGAGCTGCCGAGCCCGCTGAATCCGCCGCCGGGCTGCGCCTTCAACGCGCGCTGCCGCCGGCGCTTCGGCCCCTGCACCCAGCTTCAGCCGCAGCTGAAGGATTACGGCGGCCAGCTGGTGGCCTGCTTTGCCGTCGACCAGGATGAGAATCCGCAAAAGCCCCACGCCTGATGGCACGCTCCCGGTCCGATGACCGGGAGCTTCTCTCCCGCCGGAGATGAAATCCGACGATATCGCCTTTTATCGCAGTGAATGCCACGCTCTCGGAGCATTCTTCGTCGATTATCCGAAAAAATAAGACTTTCAGTCCATTTTTATAGAATTAAAGAGAAATTAAAATGGTTCAGGTTTATTCTTTCGCTTATCTGACGCTATGATTCTATCATCGCGAAATACCTTTATATAAAAACGAATGGGAAGCGCGGTGGTTGCGGGGCTTGAGGATGTACGCATACCTAAAAAATGGGGCTATTCTTCTCAAAGGGAAATGTTAGTGTAGCGATACTTCTGCCGTGGAATCACACCGAAAATCAAAATCTCAACTATTATAACCCTGTCAATCGTGTGTATTGGTACGTCTCCACCGGCGCTTTTTCTGCCATACCAGAGACGTCACGATATTTTAAATATACCCAGAAAATAACAACAAACTTAATATGAAATTTTTAAAATCATGAGGTTATCAATGAACCATTATGATGATCTGCAGCGCTTTCAGGAAAAAACGCGGACGCAAAACCTCAAATTTCAGGATCTTTCATCGCAAGCCGCCACGCGGGAGCATGGAGACTGGGCGATCCTCAATCAGCTGAATCCCGGCGCAGAGAAACCCTCTTCCCTGGCGCTGGGAGGCTCGGTCTCCGCGCCGTTGCCGCAGTCGGTGCCTGCGGATCTGTTCCGCCAGGTAGAGGCGGCCGTAGCAGCGGCGCCAGCCTCTGATCCTGTAGCGTCTGCCGCGCCGGCCGCGCCAGCGGCCCCGCAGCCGGTCGTGGAGACCGCCGCAGCCGCGCCGGAGCCGGTCAGGCAGGAGCCCGCGGTGGCCCCTGCGCCTCCCATCCCGGCGCCTGAACCGGCAATGGCTCCGCCGCCGAGAATGGCCCCCCGACCCGCGCCCGCCGCCGAGAACTATGCCCACCTGTTCGCGGCGAAAAGCGCAGAGCCGGTGACGAAAAATAAAGACCAGCCTTTGAAATCACTTCTGGAAAGGATCGCAACATGCCGTTGATTTGCGTCTGTTCACCGAAAGGTGGCGTAGGGAAAACGACCCTGGCGGCCAATTTAGCCTATGCGCTGGCGCGGACCGGCAGCAAAGTTCTGGCGCTGGATTTTGACGTCCAGAACGCCCTGCGTTTGCATTTTGGCGTGCCGCTGAACGATGAGCGCGGCTACGTGGCGAAGGCGCTGGAAATGCACGACTGGAGCCAGTGCGTGCTGAGCGCCGGCAGCAATATTTTCGTCCTGCCGTATGGCGAAGTGAGCGAAGCGCAGCGTCAGGCGTTTGATGAGCAACTGACTCACAACGACCATTTTCTCCAGCGCGGTCTCTCCGCGCTGCTGAATTATCCCGGGCTGATCACCATCGCCGATATGCCGCCAGGGCCTTCGCCGGCGCTAAAGGCGCTGACGGGTCTGGCGGACCTGCATCTGATCCCGCTGCTGGCGGATACCGCCTCGATGTCGACCCTGGCGCACGTGGAAAAACAGCGCCTGACCGGCGCGGCGCTGAATGACAAGCATGGGCACTATTTCGTCATTAACCAAAGCGATAGCCGTCGCCAGGTCAGCCGGGATGTCACCAGCCTGATGGAAGAAAAACTGGGCGAACGACTGCTTGGCATTGTCCATCGTGATGAAAGCGTGGTGGAGGCCAATGCGTCGCAGAAGTCGATTCTGGACTTTAACGCCTCCTCGGCAGCGGCCTTCGATATTGAAATTATTGCTAAAAAAATATCTTCGCTGTTGGGTATCCATATTGGCGATGGCACGGTGCACAGCCAGCCACGCATGTCAGGGCTTTAACTTATTGCAGGGCTGCTGAATGAAAAAATCTCTTTTTTGGTTGCTGGCGCTGGTGCTCTCTCCGGTCGCCGTGCTGGTAGTGATCACGCCGATGGACAGCCAGAAGCAGTACATCTTTGGTCTGCTGAGCATTGGTATTCTGTTTCTGATGGGTTTCAGCAAACGGCGCAGCATCTCGGTGATTATGGTCGTCGCTTCGCTGCTGATGTCCACCCGTTACATGTATTTTCGCCTCACGCAGACCCTGCACTTCAACTCAGCCATTGAAACCATTCTCGGCATGGGGCTCTTTCTGGCGGAAGTCTATATCTGGGTGATGCTGCTGCTTAACTATCTGCAGACGGTCTGGCCGCTGAAGCGCGGCATTGTTCCGCTGCCGGATGATATGAGCAAGTGGCCGACGGTCGATATCTATATTCCGAGCTATAACGAACCGCTGGAGGTGGTGCGTGACACCGTCCTCGCGGCACAATGTATTGATTATCCAAAAGATAAAATGAAAATCTATCTTCTGGATGACGGTAAGCGCAGCGAGTTTGCCGTGTTCGCCGCCGACGTCGGGGTGGGCTACATCACCCGCAACGACAACAAGCACGCCAAAGCGGGGAACCTCAACCACGCGCTGACCCTGACCCAGGGAGAGCTTATCTGCGTCTTCGACTGCGACCACGTCGCCACGCGCGTGTTTCTGCAGGCCACCGTCGGCGGCTTTCTGAAAGATCCGATGCTGGCGCTGGTGCAGACGCCGCACTACTTCTATTCCCCGGATCCTTTCGAGCGCAACCTCTCCGTCGGGCGCAATATCCCGAACGAAGGGATGCTGTTCTATGGCCCGATTCAGCAGGGTAATGATAACTGGAACGCCACCTTTTTCTGCGGCTCCTGCGCGGTGATCCGCCGCGAGGCGCTGGCGCAGATCGGCGGTTTCGCCGTCGAAACGGTCACCGAGGACGCCCATACGGCGCTCAAGTTCCAGCGCCTTGGGTGGAAATCGGCCTTTCTCGATATTCCGCTGGCGGCTGGCCTCGCCACCGAGCGCCTGGTGGTGCACGTTATCCAGCGTACCCGCTGGGCGCGCGGGATGACGCAGATTTTTCGCGTTGATAACCCGCTGTTTGGCCGCGGGCTGACCTTCCAGCAGCGCTTGTGCTATCTCAGCGCCATGCTCTACTACCAGTTCGCGCTACCGAGGGTGGTGTTTGTCACCGCCCCGCTGGCTTACCTGCTGTTTAACCTCAATATTATTTACTCATCAGCGAGCCTGATCGTCTCTTATGCGCTGCCGCACCTGTTTCTCGCCATCTACGTCGGTTCGCGAATGAACGGCCGCTATCGCTACAGCTTCTGGGGGGAAATCTACGATATTGTGCTGGCTTTCCACCTGGTGCTGCCGACCCTGGTGACGATGATTTTCCCCAAGCGCGGCAAATTCAACGTCACCGATAAGGGCGGCCTGCTGGACGTCGGCTACTTCGATTTCACCGTGGTGCGCCCGCATCTGGTGGTGGCCTGCCTGCTGGCGCTGGGGGTGATCGTCGGCATCGTCCGGGCGATTGGCCATGACTACTTTGGCTCGGACCCCAACGTTATCGCCCTCAACGTCGGATGGGGGATCTACAGTCTGATCTTCCTGTTGGCGGCGATTGCCGTAGCGCGCGAAACGCGGCAGGTGCGGAAAACCATTCGTATCGATGTCGATATTCCGGTGGTGATCCATTACGCCAGCGGCATCGTTTCCCGCAGCCATACCGAGGATCTGTCGATGGGCGGCTGCCGCGTGGTGGCGCCGGATACGCGCCATCTGGAGGATGATATCGAAGAGATTGAGCTGATCCTGCAGTCCGGGGCTATTTCGATCCCGGCGCAGCTGGTCACCTCTGACGAGCGCTTCCTGCGCCTCAAGTTTGATGAAGATATTCCGCTTTCGCGCCGCCGTGAACTGGTGCGCGTTGTGCTGGCCCGCGCGGATGCCTGGATTAATCCGCCGCGCCCGCAGGATAACCCGTTCCGCTCCTTCTTCACCATTTTACGCTGCGTGTTCGAACTGTTCTGGCTGACGTGGAAAACCCGTCGCAGCCAGCGCAATCGGGCAACAGTGGCGAAAACGGCGCAGGAGGATGGCACGTTATGAAGCGATTAACGACGCTGGCGCTGCTGGCAGGGATGCTCTCTGCGCCTGCGCTGCACAGTGAAGAACCGGGCGCCGCCGCCCCGCTGAGCTTCCCGCAGCTCAACGGCGCGGCGGACAGCGAGCCAGGCGACGAACCCCCGGCTGCCTCGCCGGAGGAGGGCGCCTCTCCGGCAGCCCCCGCCACCGACGGCGATGCGGCGGCGACGGCCCCTGCGCCGGAGATGCCGGACTTACCCCCGCCGGTGAGCGCTACGGCCGCGCCGGAGGTCATTCCTGTCGCCCCGGTCTGGGGAGGCGACCTGAATTTGGCGCAGATGGGGATGCCGGACGGCATTATCCTCAGCGGCGGTCAGCGGCAGGGGGGCGTCAGCTTTACCCTGCCTTCCGATCAGGTGGTGATCCATTCGCAGCTCAGCCTTGCCGTTCGCGTATCGCCGGAAATGGCGAGCCGCAACGCCACCCTACAGCTGATGCTCAACGGTCAACCGCTCGGCACCCTGCCGCTGGGCGCCGATGGCGAGGATGTCTCCCATTATCAGCTGGATATCCCGCCCGCGCTGATGGTCTCCAGCAATAACCTGAGCGTGAAGATCAACGATGGCGATACCCTGCAGTGCCAGCGTGACATTCATGATTCGTCGCGGGTCACGGTGCTGCCCACGTCGCATTTCAGCTGGGAAAGCCAGCAATTGAACATCAGCGACGATCTGAGCCACTTCCCGCGTCCCTTCTTCGACAGCATGCAGATGACGCCGGCGGACATCGCCGTTTCCTATGGAGCGAAGCCGTCGGCCGACGTCTTCAGCGCCGCGGCGCTGGTCTCCTCCTGGCTGGGTATCCAGGCGGACTATCGCGGCATCGCCTTCAGCGCGCTGCGCGACCGCCTGCCGGAACGCCACGGCATCGTGATTGGCCATCCGGGCGAGCAGGTGGGCGGTATGACGCTGCCGGAAACCGATAAGCCGCTGCTGCGCATCATCGCCAATCCCGCCAATCCGGCCTATAAGCTGCTGTTGATCGTCGGCAAAAACGATACCGCGCTGCGCATGGCTGCCTGGCGGTTAACCCGCGGCAACTTTGCGCCGCAAACCGCGACGCTGGATGTCGAGCCGCAGACCATCCCGGTTGGCAAAGCGTATGATGCCCCGCGCTGGATCCCCACCGATCGTCCGGTCAGGCTCAGCGAACTGCTGCGTAAGGATCAAAGCCCGACCGTCAGCGGCGTCTGGCATGAACCTTTACGTATCGCCTTCCGCGCCGCCCCGGACCTCTATCTGTGGGATGGCGAGACGATCCCGCTGCAGGTTGGCTACCGCTTCCCGTCGGAAAACTGGATCAATGAGGATAAGTCCCTGCTGAGCGTCACGCTCAATGGCACCTTCCTCAACAACCTGCCGATGAACAAGCAGGGGCCGCTGGAGAAAGTCTGGCGCCACCTCGGCGGCGATGCGCGCCAGGAGCGCTTTACCATCCCGCTGGCCCCCTACCTGATCTACGGCGATAACCAGCTGTCGATGTACTTCAATGTGGTGCCGAAGGACGATGTTCCGTGCCAGGTGCTGCTGAATAACAATATCAAGAGCCGCATCACTGACGACTCCTGGATTGATTTGAGCAAGACGCGACACTTCTCGCTGCTGCCAAACCTCTCCTATTTCGTCGGCGCCTCGTTCCCCTTCTCGCGGCTGGCGGACTATTCGCAAACGACGCTCCTGCTGCCGGCGGAACCGTCTGAGACCCAGGTGGCGACCCTGCTGAATCTGGCCGCGCGCTCCGGGAATGCGACCGGCACCGCGCTGGCGAATAACCGCGTCGTTCTCGGGATGCCCACCGGCGGCGGGGATTTGCAGTCGCTGCGCGAACGTGACGTGCTGGCGGTCACCGCTCTCGATCAGCAGGCCTTCAACCAGAGCCTGCTGGCCGATTCACCCTACCGCCCGGTGGATAATGTGCTGAGCGTCCGCGAGCCCGATCTGTGGCAAAAAGCGCAGCGCCGGCTCACCGGCGACTGGACCTCCGCCAGCCTCGACGCCGATCGCTACTTCTCGTCCAGCAGCGCCTGGCGCGGGTTTATCAGCTATCGTTCGCCGTGGAACCCCGCCCGCCTGGTGGTGGTGGCGATGGCCAGCAATGATGACCAGCTGGCGCGACTGAAAAACGATCTGGACTCGCCGCGCATCAACGCCGGGATCCGTGGCGATACCGCGGTGATCACCAGCGATAACGGGGTGCGCAGTTTCCAGGTGAGTACGCCGTTCCCCAGCGGTCAGATGCCGTGGTACATGATGGCGGTCTGGTATGCCAGCCAGCACTCCGGTTTCCTCGCCCTGCTGGGGCTGATTGCCACCTCGATAATGGGACTGGCGCTGACCGCGATGTTTAAACGTCACGCCCGTAAGCGTCTGGGTTCGGGGGATAACCAATGAAAAGAAAGATAACGATAACGATGAAAAGCTCCCGGCGGCTCACCACATTCTGCCTCACCGGCGCCCTGGCTCTCGGCGCCTCTGGCGGCGCGCTGGCGGCGGGTAACGACGCGGCGCTGCAGGCGCTGTTCGCCCAGGCCAACTATTGGCATGAGAAATCCCACGACGAGCTGGCGATGGAGTCCCTGCAGAAGGTGCTCTCGGTGGATGCCAACAACACCCAGGCGCTGTATCTGATGGCGCTCTGGTCGCAGCAGGGCGGCGATATGCAGGCGGCGGCGCAGTGGCGCGCGCGGCTGGCGAAAGCGGCGCCGGATAGCCCGGGCCTGCAGGATCTGGACAACGCCAAAAAGATGTCGCAGGTGCCGCAGGGCCAGCTCAGCCTGGCCCGCCAGCAGGCGCGCGGCGGCAATATCCCCGGGGCGCTGGCGACCTGGCGCAGCATGTTCAATGGCAATACGCCGCCTGCCGGGCTGGCGGCGGAATATTACCTGACCATGGCCAGCGACAAATCGCTTTATCCGCAGGCCATCAGCGAACTGCGGCAGTACGTGGCGCAGCATCCGCAGGAGAACGCCCCGCGGGTGGCGCTGGGCAAAGCGTTAACCTGGCGGGAAGAGACCCGTCGGGAAGGGATCGCCCTGCTCGAGCCGATGGCCAGCGGCAATAAAGAGGCGGACAGCGGCTTGCGTCAGGCCTTGCTCTGGCTGGGCCCGCAGGCCGGGGATGAGCAGTATTACGATACCTGGATGCAGCGGCATCCGCAGGATAGCGAAGTTCAGAATTACTTTCGTGAACGGCGCAGCGGTCAGGCCCGCGGCCAGGGCTACGCCAATCTCAACAGCGGCAATACCGCTGCCGCGAAACAGCAGTTTGAAGAGGTATTGCAGACCAACCCGCAGGATGCCGATGCGCTGGCGGGCATGGGCTATATCGCCCAGCGCAGCGGCGACTACCAGGCCGCGTCACAATATCTGAGCCGGGCGGCCGATCTCGGCGGCGACGCTTCGGCGACCCGCCGTCAGCAGGCGGCCGATGCCCTGTTCTACGGCCAGCTGGCGCAGGCCCAGCAGGCCTATAAGCAGGGCAATATCAGCCAGGCGCTGGCGCTCTCCGCGCCGCTGGCGCAGCAGAGCGGGGCGCGGGGCGCCTCGGCGAAGCTGTTTCGCGCCGATGTGCTGCGGCATAACAAAGATTTACCCCAGGCCGAGCAAACGCTGCGCTCACTGTTAAACGACGATCCGCAGAATGCGGCGGCGCGGGAAAACCTCTACTACGTGCTGCGCGAGCAGAATAAATCCGCCGAGGCGCAGGCGATGCTGCAGACGCTGCCGCAGAGTCTGCAGCAAAAACTGCAGCCGCGAGTGGTGGCCGGCGTCCCGGGCGACGCCCTGCGCCGCCAGGCCCAGGCGCAGGTCAGCAGCGGTAACCCAGCCGGCGCCATTGCCACCCTGCGCCAGGGCGTCGCCCGCTATCCGGACGATCCCTGGCTGCGTCTCGATCTGGCCCGACTGCTGCAAAAATCGGGTAACGCCAGCGAGGCCTCTTCGCTGATGTCGGCGGCCTATCGCCCCGGCGCCAGCAACAGCGCGCTGTATGCCGCCGCGCTGTTCGCCAGCGAAAACGGCGCCTGGCAGCAGGCGCAGACGCTGCTGTCGCGCATTCCCGGCGGCAGCCAGACCAGCGACATGCGCGATTTACGTCAGCGGGTGAACTACAACCTGCAGCTGGTGACGGCCGAAAACTACCTGGCGCAGGGCAATACCATCGCCGCCAGCAATACCCTGCGGGCGATGGCCTCTACGCCGCCGAAAGCCCCGGCGGACGCCGGCAAGCTGGCGCGGCTGCTGGCCGAGAGCGGCGACCTGACCACCGCGGTATCGCTGGTGCGCAACAATATCAGCGGCGGGGTGTCCGGCAACGCCGGCGATTACGCCGATCAGATCGCCGTCCTGAACCAGGCCGGGCTGACCGGCGAGGCGCAGAACCTGATCAGCAATCCGCAGCTGCAGGCCAGCAGTACGCCGACGCAGCTGGCGAGCATTCGCAATGGCTATGTGATCAACGAGGCCGATCGCCTGCGCGAGCAGGGCAATTACGCCGCGGCGTATGACAAGCTGATCCGCGCCATGCAAAGCGATCCGCAAAACACCGATCTGATGTTCGCCATGGCGCGGCTGTACCAGAGCGGCAAAATGAACAAAGAGGCCGGGGTGGTCTATGACTACCTGATGACGCGCGATACGCCGAACCAGGATGCGCGCGCCGGGGCCATCGACGTGGCGCTGTCGGCGGGGAACAACGATCGCGCTGAACAGCTGGCCGGCGGCTTGCGTCAGGATAACTCCCCGGATCGCCTGCTGCTGCTGGCGAGAGTGGCGGAGGCCCAGGGTCATCATCAGCAGGCGATGACCTACCTGCGCAGCGCCCGGGGCAAACTGCTGGGCATGCAAAGCACCAACAGCAGCGAAACGCCGACCGTCGGCGGGGTGCTGGCGGCGGATAACCCCTTTATCGGCGTGTCGCAAACGTCGGCGCCGACGCGGACGGCCTCCGCCTACGGCCAGTATATGCCGTGGCAGGTCGCCCAGTCGGCCGCCGCGCCCGGCTCCTCGCTGCCGGGGATCCAGCGCACCGACCTGCCGGTGGACACCGCCCAGACGCGGATGCTGCGTCAGGTGGACACCATGATGGAGTCGCTGCAGGAGAAAACCGGCAGCTGGCTGCAGGGGGGAATGGACGTGCGCGGACGCGACGGCGAATCGGGCACCAGCAAGCTGACGGAGCTCAGAACGCCGCTGACCTGGTCCTCCTCGCCGTTTGGCGACTCGCGCTTTGACTTTACCGTCACCCCGGTGTCGTTAAACGCCGGGACCGCCAGCGGCGACGCCTGGCGTCGCTACGGCGCCAACCCGCTGGCCAATGCGGTCTCCAATATGGTGAGTACCGCCACCAGCGAACAGGCGGCGATCGCCGCGATGACCGAGGCGGAGCGGACGGCCTATTTTGCCAGCAATCCGGGCGCGGAGGCGTTAAGCGGCCTCGGCACCCTGAACGCGGCGGATTTCAATCCGACCACCAGCAGCGGGATGGAAAACCTGGCCAAGCTCGGGAGCTATGATTCGGGGCAGGTGGCCAGCTATCTCTCCTCGTCCAGCCGCAAGCCGAACGTTGACCAGACCAGCGGCTCGACCGATTCGCAGAAGGCCAACGGCGTCGAACTGGCGCTGGCGCTAAGCGGCGACGATTACCGGGTCGATATCGGCAGCACGCCGCTGGGCCAGGATCTTAATACCGTTGTCGGCGGGGTGAAATGGTCGCCCAAGCTGACCAACTATCTGTCGCTGATCCTCACCGGCGAACGCCGCTCGCTGACCGACAGCCTGCTTTCTTATGTCGGTCTGAAGGATGCCTATTCCGGGAAAAACTGGGGGCAGGTGACGAAAAACGGCGGCACCCTGCAGCTGAGCTATGACGACGGCGATGCGGGCTTCTACGTTGGCGGCGGCGGATACAGCTATCTCGGACAGAACGTCGCCAGCAACACCAGCATCAATGCCAATGCCGGGGTCTATCTGCGGCCCTATCATGACGAATACCGCCAGCTGCAGGCCGGGTTGAGCATGAGCTATATGGATTACTCCAAAAACCTCAGCTACTTCACCTATGGCCAGGGGGGCTACTTTAGTCCGCAAAACTACGTCAGCGTGTCGCTACCGGTCAGTCTGACGGAGAAATATGATAACTGGACCATGAAGCTCGGCGGCTCGGTGGGCTACCAGTCTTACAGCCAGGATAAGAGCGCCTATTTCCCGACCAATTCGGAGTGGCAGCAAACCCTGGAGACGGCGGTAAGCAACGGGTTTGCCAAGGAAGCCTACTATTCCGCGACCTCGAAGAGCGGCATCGGCTATACCCTGCGCGCCGGGGCGGATTACAAGGTCAACAAACAGATGACGCTGGGGGGCCAGATTGGCTATGACACCTTCGGGGATTATAACGAAAGCACCGCCGGGCTCTATATTCGCTATATGTTAGGAGATCATTGATGATGACGGAGAACAATAACCCGGTGGTGATGACCTGGTTTCAGCAGCAGCAGACGCCTGCCGGATGGTTCGATCTGTTGATTATTATGGTCGAAGGTATGCTCAATAATGCCGGCGAGCTGGAGAGCCAGCCGTTCCTGCGTCAGATGGGCGCTTCGCTGGCGGAGACCCATCCGCTGCCGGCGTCGGAGACCGTGGGGGAGCTGGAGGCGAATATCAACCGGCTGCTGACCCATTTCCACTGGGGGGTGGTGACCATCGACGTCGGCGAGGACGGCCTGCGCCTGCGCCATCAGGCGTTGCCGGTCAGCCGCGACGACGCGGGGCGCGTGCGCTGGTGCAACGCGTTCTGTGCCATACTCGAGGGGTTATATTCTCGCTGGCTGCAGAGTCAGGGAGGCAGTGCTCACGTGATATTGCAGCGTGAGCGGGTGTTCTCCGTCTCTGACGTTCAGTTTCTTTACTACCATCCATAAAGAGTGAATTTATGCCCCTGCGTGCTTTAGTGGCGGTGATAGTGACAACGGCAGTGATGCTGGTGCCCCGGGCGTGGGCGGATACGGCATGGGAGCGCTATAAGGCCCGTTTTATGATGCCGGACGGTCGTATCATTGATACCGCCAATGGCAATGTGTCGCATACGGAAGGCCAGGGCTTCGCCATGCTCCTGGCGGTGGCGAATAACGATCGCCCGGCGTTCGACAAACTGTGGCAGTGGACGGACAGCACCCTGCGCGACAAGTCTAACGGGCTGTTTTACTGGCGCTATAACCCGGTGGCGCCGGACCCGATCGCCGATAAAAACAACGCCACCGATGGCGATACCCTGATCGCCTGGGCGCTGCTGCGCGCGCAAAAGCAGTGGCAGGACAAGCGCTACGCGACGGCCTCCGATGCCATCACCGCCTCCCTGCTGAAATATACGGTGGTGATTTTCGCCGGTCGCCAGGTGATGCTCCCGGGGGTGAAGGGGTTCAACCGCAACGACCACCTGAACCTTAACCCCTCCTATTTCATCTTTCCGGCCTGGCGCGCCTTTGCGGAGCGGACGCACCTGACCGCCTGGCGGACATTGCAGAGTGACGGGCAGGCGCTGCTGGGGCAGATGGGCTGGGGGAAATCGCACCTGCCCAGCGACTGGGTGGCGCTGCGGGCGGATGGCAAGATGCTGCCGGCCAAAGAGTGGCCGCCGCGGATGAGTTTCGATGCGATCCGTATCCCGCTGTATATCTCGTGGGTCGATCCGCATAGCGCCTTGCTCGCGCCGTGGAAAGCCTGGATGCAGAGTTACCCGCGTCTGCAAACCCCGGCGTGGATCAACGTTAGCACTAACGAGGTCGCCCCGTGGAATATGGCCGGCGGCCTGTTGGCGGTGCGTGATTTAACGCTTGGCGAACCGCAGGAAGCGCCGCAGATTGACGACAAGGATGATTATTACTCCGCCAGCCTCAAGCTGCTGGTCTGGCTGGCGAAACAGGATCAGCGCTAGCGCGGTGATGGCTTTGCAGGCCTCTCAGCCCGTATGCCTGCGGGCTGAGAGGGAAGAGCAGGAACGTCTCACGATGTCAGGCCGCCAGCATGGGCGGCCTTGTCGCTTATTGCGGATAAGGCACCCAGCTTCCGCCATTCAGCTGGACATACGGCTTGCCCTGATACTGGATAACGATGGCGTTGGCGTTTTCGGACACCGCCGCGCTCTGCGGCAGGTTGGCGACATACTGCTGCCAGTTGACGCTCTCTTCGCTGAACATTTTGCCGTCGAGGGCGCGCACCACCAGCTCCGACACCGCCAGGTAGCTGCTGGGCTGATCGATGATAATCGGCGCGCCTTCATGCGGCGCCTTCATGCCGAAGAATTTCACCGCCGTCGGGACGTTAGTGATCGACGGGCTCGGGATATCCCGCAGGCCAGACACCTGCATCTTATCGCCCTTCAGCGCGCCGCCGTGTTCCGGCACCACCACCACCATCACCTTCCGCCCCGATTTTTCCAGCTCGGTGAAGAAGTTATCCAGGTCGTCAAACAGCTTTTGCGCGCGCACTTTGTAGTCCGCGGTTTTGCTTTGTCCCGGGAAGTGGTTGCCGTCATGCAGCGGCAGGGTGTTATAGAAGGTGGCGCTCCGCGGATTGTTGCTGGCCTCTTCGGTCTTCAGCCAGCGGTTGAGGACCGCCAGATCCTCGTACACCGGCGAGCCGTCAAACGCCTGCAGGCTGACCGGCAGACCGCTCTGGTCCATCAGCGGGCTCTGCATGCCGCCCAGCGAACGCAGCTCTTTCAGGAAGTCGCCGAACAGGCCGTTGTGGCCGAGCATCAGCTGCTGGTTGAAGCCGAGTTTCGCCAGGTTTTCAAACAGGTAGCAATCGGCGCCGGACGGCTGATACAGGTTGGTATGCGACAGCTGGCCGCAGCTGGCGCGCAGCAGGCGCACCGCCGCCGGTCCGCTGTAGGAGGTCGCGGAGTTAAAGTTTTTGAAGACGATATCGAAATGCTTCCACAGCGGGTGGTCCATCAGCCCGGCGGCTTCAATATCCGACCAGGAGAGCGAGCAGATATTGATCACCAGCAGGTCAAACGGCTGCGCATCCGCCGGCAGCTGGTCCGGGAACGGCGTCTTGCGCTTCTGCTCGGCGGCATAGAAACCGTTCAGCCAGTTGGTGAGGTTGGCCGAGGTCGGCGGCTCGGTCTGCGGCGGAATATCGCTGCTGGCCGGGCTGGACGCGGCGCCAGCGGCGGCGTTGGTCCCGACGTTGGCCGGCGCGGTGGCGGCGGCGGTGGTGGGCTGACCGGCAGGCCAAATGGTAAAGGCCGGCAGCAACGGGCTGACCGCCTGCCAGACGACCATTGCGGAGACAAACACGGTAACGCGCAGCCACTGGCTGATAAACAGCCATAGCACCAGTAAAACAAAGAAGGCGCCGACCATGCTCCAGTTGATAAAGCGAACAATCAGATCCCAGATATAGCTGGCGCTAAAGCCGGCGATTTGCGAGCCCTGGCTAAGAAGCGTCTCCGGCCCGGGCAGCCAGGTATCATGCCAGAACAGCGCGAAGCCGAGAGGAATGGCGATCCAGTGGCGGATGCGGTGCAGCTTTTCACGCGGGATCGGCACCAGCAGAAAGGCGAGAAACACCAGGTTCAGCATCGGGTGGAAATTGAGATACCCGGCCCACAGCAGGGCAAACTTGACCAGAAAGTATAAGTTCCAGCCGCCAAGGCCGCGCCAGTACTGCCAGAGCGGAAGCGGTGCCGCGGTCGTTTTTTTATTTGTCATTTATTCGCTTTGCCTTGCTTAACCGTTGTTCCCCGGCGTAATACCCCTGCCGGTTTCACGTAACGGGGTTTAAAGAACATCAATCTTAACGTCGTGCGGATCCGGCGCTGATAGTGGCGCGTCAGGTAGCCCAGCGGAAAAAACAGCAGGGCGCAGAGCACCACCAGTTGCAGAATATCGGCGATAGACATCATCAGGCTTGCTCCTCACGGGTGGTTAACCGGTGTGGTTCGGGATAGCGTCGCCAGTGGCGTCCATCGTGGGTGGCGTTGATGGTTTCGTTTTTACCGACCGAGAGGGGCAGCGGCGTGTTCCAGCGCGCCGGCTCGACGCCGCGCATGATCACGATTTCCGAGAGGATCTGTTTGTCTTCAAACCACACCATACGGTTAGAAAAAATATCGCCGGTCGGCAGCGGGAAAATATGATTTAGCGCGGTGTCGAGGTCATTGATTCGGCAAAATGACAAGAACAGCACCAGCCGGTTATTGCCGATGGTCATAATGTCGCCCATCCGGTTGGGTTTGCATAACGTCAGCGCCTGCTCGACGCGCAGCCCCGGCGCCGGGCGCAGGGCCACCATCACGCCTTTGCTGTCGGCCGGCAGCAGGGTATTGGTCATCACGTTGTGCACCGCTTCGCAAAAGGCGTCCCATTTCTGATAGCCCCGCAGCTTTAACGGCTGGCTCCAGGTGAGCAGGGTGGCAAAATCTTCCGGGATACGCCGGGAGAACTTTTGGTTCTGTACGCTTTCAATCAGCGTCAGGCAGCGGGAAAGCGACGCGCTGTTGGGGATCACCAGGCTGGCGCCGCTGCTGAGCAGCAGCCGCTCATCGGTCGCGCGCAGGCTGGGGGTTTGTTCGCGGACAATAATTTTCAGCGCGGTGCCGCGCTGACGACGCAGGGTATGAATATAGCGCCCCAGCTGTTCAATTTGCGTATTCTGGGTAATGGAGAAGAGGATCGTCGCCGCCTGCGCAGTGCGCCCGGCGTTGAAGACCTCGTCATTGGTATCGAACAAGGTCCAGTATTCCGAGAGCGGCGGGGCGCCTTCGAGGACGCGCACATGGCTGAGGATCGCTTTTTCGTCGCTACGCGGCTGCACGCTGGTTTCAGCATCCTGCGCTAATCGCCAGCCGGCGTCGTCGTGTTGCACCATCAGCTGCTGCTGGGCGCTGATGCCTTTATCGCTTCCCCACCAGGCAATATCAAAAAGATGGCGGTCGCCCTGGTAGCGAATACTTGCCAGACCGGAAAGGGATCGGTACGCGCGTAATAACGGGGTGAGCTGCCGATCGATATCCTGGGCGGGATTGATCGCTAAGAACGTGCAGCGATGATATTGCGCCCAGCGACTGGTTTTTTCCACCCAGGCGCATAACTTTTCATTATTTATATTTTGCCAGGCATTTTCAGCGCATAGCAGAATAAACAAATAATTGCCAGGCTCGAGGGAGCAGACTAAATCACGATGTATTTCTTCCAGCGCCTCCGGGCGATTCGGCAGGGTAAACAGCGCGATATTATTCGGGCCATGAATGCTATCTAATGAAATGATATCATCAGGTTTATCACCCATGACCAGCGCGGCAACTTTGCTGTTTTTCGCCTGCGCGGCCAGCGTCTGATTAACCAGACTGACGGCATCGGCATAACGGTCAACGTTGAGCCACCATACCCCGCCGACCGGCATATGGCACACTTCATCCCATAATGATGAAATACCCAAAGTAAATACACTATCCACGGCATCCCTCGTGCGCCCTGATTCACACTGGATAAGTTTACTAGCGAAACTGACAGAGTAAACCTAACATTGAAATTAAAGGTCATCAGTTTTAGCATGTACACCTGCTTTTTAAGGAAGCGCTGTATACGTCCTCTGGTTTAATAATAAATTTCGAACGGACAGAGATATGCCAGCAAAAGATCCTGTCGTACCCACGGACGCCACGCTGGGGTACACCTTTCAAAATGATTTTTTGGCGCTAAGCCGGGCATTTTCCCTGCCGGATATTGATTATCATGATATTTCGAGGCGTGAACAGCTGAACGCAGCGCTGAAGCGCTGGCCGCTGCTGGCAGAGTTTGCAGAGAAAAAATAAGGAAGCCGGAGATGGCTATTCTGGGATTACAGGGCGTGCGCGGGGGAACTGGCGTCACGTCCATTACGGCTGCACTCGCCTGGGCGCTGCAATTGCTCGGTGAAAGCGTGCTGGCGATCGACGCCAGCCCGGATAATATGCTGCGCTTTTTTTTCAACACCGATATCCATCATCAGGACGGCTGGGCCCGGTCGCTGCTTGACGGCCGTGACTGGCGCGACGCGGGTCTGCGCTATACGCAACATATCGATCTGCTGCCGTTTGGCCAGCTCAGCGCGGGCGAAAGAGAAAACGTCGACCAGCTGCTGCCCACCCTGGGAGCGATGACGGAGGCGGTACAGCAGCTGCAGGGCCAGTACCGCTGGCTGCTGCTGGATCTGCCGGCGGGCTATTCGCCGTTGACCCGCGAGCTGCTGACGCTCTGCGACCGCTCGCTGGTGGTGGTCCATCCCGACGCCAACAGCCATATCCGTTTGCACCAGCAGCCCTTTCCGGCCAACAGCGATATTCTGATTAACGATCTGCGGGTCGGCAGCCAGCTGCAGGAAGATCTCTACCAGCTGTGGCTCGAGAGCCAGCCGCGGATCCTGCCGGTGACCATTCACCGCGACGAGGCGATGGCCGAGTGCCTGGCGGCGAAACAGCCCCTTGGGGAGTATCGCCAGGACTCTCTGGCGGCGGAAGAGGTGCTGACCCTGGCGAACTGGTGCCTGATCCACTATGCCGGCGGGAGGCCGGTATGATCCGCCTCAGCACGCTGCTGTTGGCCCCGCCGGTGGGGGAACGGCTGCGCGCGCGCTATGACGACTACCGGCAGCATGGCGCCTCCTGGCTGTCGGCGTCGCTTGGCTGCCTGTGGGCATCGCTGGTCTGGGCGCTCATGCCGCTGGAGACGCCGCGCTGGCAGGCGATTCTGGCGCACCATGACACCTATTTCCCCCATATTAATCCGCACCGGCCACGGCTCCTGGATCCGCTGCGCTATCTGTTGCAATCCCTGTGGCTGCTGGCGACCCGCGTGCCGGAGCCGGAGAAAAAGGTCAACTGGCGTTCGCTGGCGGCGCTGGAAGGGGTGCACGGTCGCTACGCGCAATGGATGGAGAAACTGCCTGAGCAGGTTAACGCCCGCACCCGCCATCTGGATAAACAGAAAGAGCTGGCGCACCTCAATCCTAAACTGCGCCGGGCAATCCTCGGAGTGGTGACCTGCTGCTCGCTGGTGCTGGCGCTGATGTGTATTACGCAGCCCTTTAACCCGCTGTCGCAATTTATCTTCCTGATGCTGCTGTGGGGCGTGGCGCTGCTGGTGCGGCGCATCCCCGGCCGCTTCTCGGCGCTGATGCTGATCGTGCTGTCGCTGACGGTCTCGTGCCGCTATATCTGGTGGCGCTACACCTCGACGCTGAACTGGAACGACCCGGTAAGCCTGGTGTGCGGGATTATTTTGCTGTTCGCCGAAACCTACGCCTGGGTGGTGCTGGTGCTGGGCTACTTCCAGGTGGTCTGGCCGTTGAACCGCCAACCGGTGCCGCTGCCGGAGGACATGGATCTGTGGCCGACGGTGGATATCTTCGTCCCCACCTACAACGAAGATCTCAACGTGGTGAAAAACACCATCTATGCCTCGCAGGGCATCGACTGGCCGAAGGACAAGCTCAACATCTGGATCCTCGACGACGGCGGACGGGAAGCGTTTCGCCAGTTTGCCAAAGATGTCGGGGTGCACTACATCGCCCGTACCAGCCATGAGCACGCCAAGGCCGGTAACATCAACAATGCGCTGAAATACGCCAAAGGGGAATTTGTCTCGATCTTTGACTGCGACCACGTGCCGACGCGCTCGTTTCTGCAGATGACCATGGGCTGGTTCCTGAAAGAGAAAGAGCTGGCGATGATGCAGACCCCGCACCATTTCTTCTCGCCAGACCCCTTTGAGCGCAACCTTGGCCGTTTTCGCAAAACGCCGAACGAAGGCACCCTGTTCTACGGCCTGGTGCAGGACGGGAACGATATGTGGGACGCCACCTTCTTCTGCGGCTCCTGCGCCGTGATCCGCCGCGGCCCGCTGGACGAGATTGGCGGCATTGCCGTCGAAACGGTGACCGAAGATGCCCACACCTCGCTGCGCCTGCACCGACGCGGCTACACCTCCGCCTATATGCGTATTCCGCAGGCGGCGGGGCTGGCGACGGAGAGTTTGTCGGCGCACATTGGCCAGCGCATCCGCTGGGCGCGCGGCATGGTGCAGATTTTCCGTCTCGATAACCCGCTGTTTGGCAAGGGGCTGAAGCTGGCGCAGCGCGTCTGCTACGCCAACGCCATGCTCCACTTCCTCTCCGGTATTCCGCGCCTCATCTTCCTCACGGCGCCGCTGGCCTTTTTGCTGCTCCATGCCTATATCATTTATGCGCCGGCGCTGATGATCGCGCTGTTCGTGCTGCCGCATATGATCCACGCCAGCCTGACCAACTCGAAGATTCAGGGCAAATACCGCCATTCGTTCTGGAGTGAAATCTACGAGACGGTGCTCGCCTGGTATATCGCGCCGCCCACCTTCGTGGCGTTGATTAACCCGCATAAAGGCAAATTCAACGTCACCGCGAAGGGTGGGCTGGTGGAAGAGGAGTATGTCGACTGGGTGATCTCCCGGCCCTATATCTACCTCGTGCTGCTCAACCTGGTCGGCGTCGCGGTGGGGATCTGGCGCTTTATGTACGGCCCGGAAAACGAAATTCTCACCGTCTGGGTGAGTATTGTCTGGGTGTTCTACAACCTGATTATTCTTGGCGGCGCGGTGGCGGTCTCGGTCGAAAGCAAGCAGGTCCGCCGGTCGCATCGTGTCGAAATGAGCATGCCGGCGGCCATCGCCCGCGATGACGGCCATCTGTTCTCCTGCACCGTTCACGACTATTCCGACGGCGGGCTGGGGATCAAAATTCACAGCGACGCGCAGGTGCTGGAGGGGCAGAACGCCAGGCTGCTGCTCAAACGGGGACAGCAGGAGTATGTCTTCCCGGTGCGGGTCGCGCGGGTAAACGGCAACGAAGTGGGATTGCAGCTGCTGCCGTTGACCAACCAGCAGCATATCGATTTTGTGCAGTGTACGTTTGCCCGCGCCGATACGTGGGCGCTTTGGCAGGATAGCTTCCCGGAAGATAAGCCGATGGAAAGCCTGCTGGATATCCTCAAGCTGGGATTCCGTGGTTACCGTCACCTGGCGGAGTTTTCGCCGCCGTCGGTGAAGGTCATTTTCCGCGCGCTTACCTCGCTGGTGGCATGGATAGTGTCGTTTGTACCCCGACGCCCTGAACGCGCCGCGCCGACGCTCTCCGCAGACCCGGCAATGGCTCAACAATGATGATAATGCGATGAAAAGAAAACTTTCCTGGATGTGTGCAGTAGCGGTGGGCATGTGCAGCTGGTATCCGCTGGCCTCTTACGCGGCGCCGGCCGCCGTGGTGAACCCGGCTCCTGGCGTTCAGCCGCAGGCGGCCACCCCGCCCGCGCCCGCGCCGGTGACGATTGGCGAGCCGACGGCGACCCTCGCCGAACCGACCGCACCGGCGGTGGTCGCCGAGAATATCCCGCAGCGGGAGGTGAAGCTGACCTTTGCCACCATCGCGCCGCCTCCGGGCAGCATTGTGCTGCGCGGCTCACGGCCTGACGCCTCGGTCGAATTCGGCATGCGCAGCGATGAGCTGGTCGCCAACGCGCTGCTCAATCTGGAATATACCCCGTCGCCCTCGCTGCTGCCCGTGCAGTCGCAGCTGAAAGTCTATCTCAACGATGAGCTGATGGGCGTTCTGCCCGTCACCAAAGAGCAACTGGGGAAAAAGATCCGCGCGCAGCTGCCGATTGACCCGCTGTATATCACCGACTTCAACCGCATACGGCTGGAGTTTGTCGGCCACTATCGCGATGTCTGCGAAAACCCGGCCAGCAGCACGCTATGGCTGGACGTCGGGCGCGAAAGCTATCTGGATCTCACCTACCAGTCGCTGAAGGTGCATAACGATCTGTCGCACTTCCCGGTGCCGTTCTACGATCCGCGCGACAACCGCCCGCTGACGCTGCCGATGATTTTCCCGGGTTCGCCGGCGGTGGCCCAGCAGCAGGCGGCGGCGATTATCGCCTCATGGTTCGGCAGCAAGGCCGGCTGGCGCGGCCAGCAGTTCCCGGTCTATTTCAACGAACTGCCGGATCGTAACGCCATCGTCTTCGCCACCAACGACAAGCGTCCGGATTTCCTGCGCGATCATCCGCCGGTCAACGCGCCGACCATCGAAATGATCGACAACCCGAACGATCCTTACGTCAAGCTGCTGGTGATTTTCGGCCGCGATGATAAAGACCTGCTGCTGGCGGCGAAGGGGATTGCCCAGGGCAATATTCTGTTCCGCGGCAGCAGCGTCACCGTGGATGGCATCAAAACCCTGCAGCCGCGGCAGCCATACGATGCGCCAAACTGGGTGCGCACCGACCGCTCGGTCACCTTTGCTGAGCTGAAAACCTATGAACAACAGCTGCAGTCCAGCGGGCTGGTGCCGGATGCCATCACCGTGGCGCTTAACCTGCCGCCGGATCTCTATCTGCTGCGGGCCAACGGCATCGATATGGATCTGAAATATCGCTACACCATGCCGCCGGTGAAGGACAGCTCGCGGATGGATATCAGCCTCAACGACCAGTTCCTGCAGTCGTTCAGCCTTAACAGCTCCCAGGACGTGAACAAACTGATCCTGCGCCTGCCGGTGCTGCAGGGGCTGCTGGACGGCAAATCGGAGGTCACCATCCCCGCGCTGCGTCTTGGGGCGGTGAACCAGCTGCGCTTTGACTTCCAGTACATGAACCCGATGCCCGGCGGCTCCATCGACAACTGTATTACCTTCCAGCCGGTGCAGAACCATGTGGTGATCGGCGACGATTCGACCATCGACTTCTCGAAGTATTATCACTTTATTGCGCTGCCGGACCTGCGCGTCTTCGCCAATGCGGGCTTCCCTTACAGCCGAATGGCTGACCTCGCCGACACCCTGGTGGTGGTGCCGAAGGCGCCGACCCAGGGCCAGGTGGCGACGCTGCTGCAGGCGCTGGGCGGCATCGGTTCGCAGACCGGCCTGGCGGCGATTAATCTGCAAATGACCGACGATGGCAACCAGATCAAGAATAAAGACGCGGATCTGCTGCTGATCGGCGCGATCCCCTCGTCTCTCAAGGACGATACCAAAATCAACCTGCTGGTCGAGGCGACCAAAAGCTGGGTGAAAATGCCGATGCGCCACTATGACCTGGCGAGCATTTATCCCGATGACGAGGCCCGCACGCCCAACACCCGCACCGACATCACCTCTTCCGGACCGATGGCGGCGGTGATTGGCTTCCAGTCGCCCTACAACGATCAGCGTAGCGTGGTGGCCCTGCTGGCCGACAGCCCGCGCGGTAATGAATTGTTGACCAACGCCCTCAACGACAGCGGTAAGCGGGCGGCGATGTTTGGCTCGGTGGCGGTGATCCGTGAATCCGGCGTCAACAGCCTGCGGGTGGGCGATGTTTACTATGTCGGCCATCTGCCCTGGTTCGAGCGCATCTGGTTCGCGCTCTCTAACCACCCGATACTGCTGGCGATCTTCGCCGCGGTCAGTATCGTGCTGCTGGCGTGGGTGCTGTGGCGCATGCTGCGCATTATCAGCCGCCGCCGCCTTAGCCTGGATGATGAATAAACGATGATGAAAGTACTTTGCGGCGCGGTGCTCTCCGCGCTGGTACTGGCGGCGGGCCAGGCGAGCGCCGCTTGCCAGTGGCCCGCCTGGGAGCAGTTTAAGAAAGCGTACGTCAGCCCCGAGGGGCGGGTGATCGACCCCAGCGATGCGCGCAAAATTTCCACTTCCGAAGGACAGAGCTATGGCCTGTTCTTTGCCCTGGCGGCCAACGATCGCGCGGGGTTCGACAAGCTGCTGACCTGGACGCAGAACAACCTGGCGGAGGGCGACCTGCGGCAGCATCTGCCGGGCTGGCTGTGGGGGAAAAAGGACGACGAACAGTGGACGCTGCTGGACAGCAATTCGGCATCCGACTCGGATCTGTGGATAGCCTGGGCGCTGCTGGAGGCGGGGCGCCTGTGGCAGCAGCCGCAGTACACCGAGACCGGGAAAGCGCTGCTGGCGCGGATTGTTGACGAAGAGACGGTGGCGGTGCCGGGCCTTGGCACGATGCTGCTGCCGGGAAAAGTCGGTTTTGCCGACGACAGCGGCTGGCGGTTTAACCCCAGCTATCTTCCGCCGCAGCTGGCCACCTATTTTGTGCGTTTTGGCGCGCCGTGGCCCACCCTGCGCGACACGAACCTGCGTCTGCTGCTGGAGACCGCGCCGAAAGGCTTTACCCCGGACTGGGTGCGCTATGAGAAAGGGAAAGGCTGGCAGCTGAAAACGGAGAAGCCGCTGATCGGCAGCTATGACGCGATTCGCGTCTACCTGTGGGTGGGCATGCTTCATGATGGCGATAAGCAAAAAGCGCGTCTGCTGGCCCGCTTTGCGCCGATGGCGGCGCAGACCACGGAACAGGGGGTACCGCCGGAGAAAGTGAATATCGCCACCGGTAAAACCAGCGGCCAGGGGCCGGTGGGCTTCTCCGCGGTGATGCTGCCGTTTTTACAGAACGACGAGGCCCGGTCGGTGCAACGACAGCGCGTCGCCGATAACTATCCCGGCGCGGATGCCTACTACAGCGCGGTCCTGACGCTGTTCGGTCAGGGTTGGGATCAACACCGTTTTCGTTTCACTGCGGGTGGCGAATTACAACCTGACTGGAACCAGGAATGCGCAAGCTCTCACTAAGTTTACTCACGCTGTCCCTCGGCGTCGCGCTGCTGCCGTTAGCGCAGGCGGCGACGACGCCCGCCCAGGAACATCTGCTGGAGCAGGTGCGCCTCGGCGAGGCCAGCAATCGTGAAGACCTGGTGCGCCAGTCGCTATACCGTCTGGAGCTGATCGACCCCAACAACCCGGACCTGATTGCCGCGCGGATGCGCTATCTGCTGCGCCAGGGGGATACCGCCGGGGCGCAAAAAGAGCTGGAGCGACTGACGAAGCTGGCGCCGGATTCCCCTGAGCTGAAGGCGTCGCGCAATGAGATGAAAAGCAACACCGGCGAGGGCCGTCAGGCGCTGCAGCAGGCGCGCCTGCTGGGCGTGGCCGGGAAGGTCGATGAAGCCATCGCCGCCTATGAAAAACTGTTCGGCGGCGTGCCGGATGATGTTGATGCCGCTATTGAATACTGGACGCTGGTGGCGCGCCTGCCGGCCCGTCATAGCGAAGGCGTCAGCCAGCTGAAAAAACTGAACGCCAGCGCGCCGGGCAACGTCAGCCTGCTGACGGCGCTGGCGAAGCAGATGTTTGCCGATAACAAACCGCAGGAAGGGTTCGCCTATCTGGCGGAAATGGCCCGCTCAGCCTCAGGACGCGGTATCGCTGCCGATATGTGGTTCAGCGAAGTGAAAAGCATGCCGGTGAGCAAAGCCAGCGTGCAGGCGTTGCAGCAATTCCTGCTGCAGTTTCCTACCGGCTCGGTGGCGGCGAACGCCCGCGTCCTGCTTGACCAGCAGCAGGCGCAGCTGCAGGATCCGACGTTCCGCGCCCGCTCGGAAGGGCTGGCGGCGGTCAAATCCGGAAATACCTCGCAGGCGGTGGCGGATCTGCAGAAAGCCGTTCAGGCCGACAGCCGCGACAGCGATGCGGTGGGCGCCCTCGGCCAGGCCTATTCCCAGCGCGGCGACCGCGCGCGGGCGGTGGCCCAGCTCAATAAAGCGATTGCCATGGATCCCGACAGCCCGAATCGTGGCAAATGGGACAGCCTGCTGCAAACCAACCGCTACTGGCTGCTGATCAAGCAGGGGGATAACGCCCTGAAGGCCGGTCAGCTTTCACAGGCGCAGAATTATTATGCCCAGGCGCAGCGGGTCGATCGGACCGACAGCTATGCCGTGCTGGGGCTGGGCGACGTCGCGGCGGCGCGCAAGGCGTCGGCGGCGGCGGAGCGCTATTATCAGCAGGCGTTGCGCCTGGATCGCGGGAATAATCTGGCGGTGCGCGGCCTGGCCAACCTCTATCGCGCTGAATCGCCTGAGAAAGCCAGCGCCTGGATCGCTGGTCTTCCTGCCGCCCAGCGGCGCAGCATCGATGATATCGAACGCAGCCTGAACAACGACCGGCTGGAGAAACAGGCGCAGGCTCTGGAGAGTCAGGGCAACTGGGCGCAGGCGGCAGAAGTTCAGCGTCGGCGCCTGGCGCTGGAGCCGGACAGCGTGTGGATCACCTATCGTCTGGCGCGGGATCTGGTCAGCGCCGGCGAGCGCCAGGAAGCCGATGCGCTGATGCGGGCGATGGTCAACCGCCAGCCGCAGGATGCTGAACGGATCTACGCCTCGGGGCTTTACCTGTCGGGGAACGACCAGGACGATCTGGCGCTGGCGCAAATCGCCGCCCTGCCGCGCAGCGCATGGACGGATAACATTCGTGAACTGGAGGCGCGTCTGCAAAGCGACCGGGTGCTGCGCCAGGCGAACCAGCTGCGGGAGAGCGGCGAGGAAGCGCAGGCGATCGCCCTCATCAAACAGCAGCCGGCCTCGGTGCGCTATGACCTGACGCTGGCCGACTGGGCCCAGCAGCGCGGGGACAACCAGACGGCGATTGCCGACTATCAGCGGGTGCTGCGTCAGGAAGCCGACAACGGCGATGCGCGCCTCGGCCTTGCGGAAGTCTATCTGGCCGAGGGCGATAAACAGGCCGCCCGGGCGCAGGTCATGCAGCTGAAAGGCGCAGAGGCCGAATCCATGAATATGCAGCGGCGGGTCGCCCTGGCGCGAGCCGGCCTTGGCGATACCGCTGACGCCCAACAGATTTTTAACCAGATTGTGCCGCAGGCGAAGGCGCAGCCGCCCTCGATGGAGAGCGCGCTGGTGCTGCGCGATGCCGCGCGTTTTGCCACCCGGAACGGGGAGCCGCAGCAGGCGCTGACCCACTACCGGGAGGCGATGGTGGCCTCCGGAATCACCCCCGCGCCGCCGCAGGATAACGATACCTTTACCCGGCTGACGCGCAACGACAGCCGGGATGACTGGCTGAAGCGCGGGATCCGCAGCGATGCCGCCGACCTTTATCGCCAGCAGGATCTGAACGTCACCTTGGAACACGACTTTTGGGGATCCAGCGGCACCGGCGGCTATTCCGACCTCAAGGCGCATACCACCATGCTGCAGGTGGATGCCCCGCTGGCGGATGGCCGGATGTTCTTCCGCACCGACCTGGTCAATATGGATGCCGGCAGCTTTTCCACCCACAGCGACGGGAGCTACTCGCCCAGCTGGGGCACCTGCGGGGAGATCGCCTGTACCAGCGGCAGTAAAAATCAGACCGACAGCGGGGCCAGCGTAGCGGTCGGCTGGAAGAATGACACCTGGAGCGGCGATATCGGCACCACGCCGATGGGCTTCAATGTCGTCGATGTGGTCGGCGGCCTGAGCTACAGCAGCGACGTCGGGCCGGTGGGATACACGGTCAATGTGCACCGGCGGCCCATCTCCAGCTCGCTGCTCTCCTTTGGCGGGCAGAAAGACAGCAACAGCCATACTGGCACCACCTGGGGCGGCGTTCGCGCCGACGGCGGCGGTGTGAGCCTCAGCTATGACCGGGGCGAAGCGCACGGTATCTGGTCCTCGCTGGGGGCCGACTCGCTGACCGGTAAAAACGTGGCGGATAACTGGCGCGTGCGCTGGATGACCGGCTACTACTATAAGGTGATTAACGAGAATAATCGTCGCGTCACCGTCGGCCTCAACAATATGATCTGGCACTACGACAAAGATCTCAGCGGTTACACCCTCGGCCAGGGCGGCTATTACAGCCCGCAGGAGTATCTCTCGTTCGCTGTGCCGGTGACCTGGCGTCAGCGCACGGAGAACTGGTCCTGGGAACTCGGCGGATCGGTCTCATGGTCCCATTCGCGTACCCAGACGCAAGCCCGCTATCCGCTGCTGAACCTGATCCCGTCCGACTACCGGCAGCGCGCCAGCGAACTGACGGAGGAGGGCGGCAGCAGCCAGGGATTCGGTTACACCGCCAGAGCGCTGGTGGAGCGGCGGGTGACCAGCAACTGGTTCGTTGGCGCCGCGGTCGATATTCAGCAGGCGAAGGACTACACCCCGAGCCATGCGCTGCTTTACGTGCGCTATTCGGCGGCCGGCTGGCAGGGGGATCTGGATATGCCGCCCCAGCCGCTGGTGCCTTACGCCGACTGGTAGCAGAATAGGCTGAATTACGTCACAGAGCACCACTCCACGGCGCGCTTCGCGTATACTCGTGAGGCGTTGCCCACCGTCGGCCGCCGGGGAGGTCTCTCCGGCGTCTGCGCCACCGCGCGGAGCTATCCCGTCACTTCATCCCTCGCGGGCGTGGGCGAAGGATTTAAGTATATAATCAGCCTGAAACGACCGGGATTGAAGGATTAATGCCGGGTATGCATTCAGTATCAGTGGAGAACACCGTTGCGCGTCAGCCGTTCACTTACAATCAAACAGATGGCGATGGTCGCGAGCGTGTCCATGGCCTTTGTATTGGTTTTTTGCACTATTTTGCTGTTTCACTTTGTGCAACAGAGTCGCTTTACCACGGCCACGCAGTTAGAAAGTATCGCGCGATCCGTTCGCGAACCGCTGTCTGCGGCTATTCTGAAAGCCGATATTCCGGAAGCGGAAGCCATTTTAAGCCGTATCCAGCCTGCTGGCATCGTCAGCCGGGCGGATGTCGTCTTGCCCAACCAGTTCCAGGCGCTGCGGATGCGGTTTATCCCTGAGCGGTCGGTGCCGGTGACCATCACCCGGCTGTTTGAGCTGCCGGTGCAGATTTCGCTGCCCATTTATTCGCTGGAGCGGCCGGCCAACCCGCAGCCGCTGGCCTATCTGGTGCTGCAGGCTGACTCCTATCGCATGTATAAATTCGTCATGAGCGCCCTTGCTACGTTAGTAACTGCTTACTTACTTCTGGTGCTAATGCTGACGGTGGCGCTCACCTGGTGCATCAACCGGCTGATGGTTCGCCCCCTGCGGCGTATCGCCCGCGAGCTGAACGATCTCTCCCAGCAGGAGCGTCTTGGCCATCAGCTGACCCTCCCGCGCCTGCACCATGACGACGAGATCGGCATGCTGGTGCGCAGCTATAACCGCAACCAGCAGAGCCTGGTGCGCCAGCATGATGAGCTGTCCATCCAGTCGACCCGCTTCCCTGTCTCCGAGCTGCCGAATAAAGCCTTTTTGCTGGCGATGCTGGAGCAGACGGTGGCCCGCCCGCAGAGCGCCGCGCTGATCGTCGTCGCCTGTGAAACCCTGCAGGACGCCGCCGGCGTGCTCAAGGAGAGCCAGCGCGAAATGCTGCTCCTGACGCTGGTGGAGAAGCTGCGCGCCGCGATCCCGCCGCAGATGGTGCTGGCCCAGGTAAGCGGCTATGACTTCGCCATTCTCGCCGATGGCCTCGCCGAATCCTGGCAGGCGGTGACGATAAGTAAGCAAGTGCTCACTATTATTAATGAACGTTTACCGCTGCATGGTCTGCAGCTGCGGCCCTACGCCAGCGTCGGGATCGCCATGTTCCACCCCGGTCTCAGCGCCGAACAGTTTTACCGGCGCGCGGTCTCGGCCGCGGTCACCGCAAGACGCAAAGGTAAAAATCAGATTGAGTTCTTCGATCCCGAGCAGATGGAAAAGGCTCAGCGCCGCCTGATGGAAGAGCACGAAATTATGACCGCCCTCGACAACCAGCAGTTCGCGATCTGGCTGCAGCCGCAGGTGGCCTGCGCCAGCGGCGAGCTCTGCGGCGCCGAGGTGCTGCTGCGCCAGCGGCAGGCGGATGGCAGCTGGTCCCTACCGCCGGCGCTGATTGAGCGCATTGAGTCCTGCGGGCTGATTATCCCGGTCGGCTACTGGGTGATGGAAGAGGCCTGCCGCCAGCTGGCCGCCTGGCAAAGCCAGGGCATTATGCTGCCGCTGTCGGTCAATGTTTCCCTGCTCCAGCTGCTGGAGCACGACCGTGGCGAGGAGATGCTGAAGCTGATCGCCCGCTACCGCATTGCGCCGGGCACCCTCATCCTTGAGGTGACGGAGAGCTGCCGGATGGACGATCCGCAGGATGTGATGGCGCGGTTGCGGCCTCTGCGCGAGGCCGGCGTGCGGATTGCGCTGGATGATTTTGGCATGGGTTATGCCGGGTTGCACCAGCTGCAGCAGATGAAGGCTCTGCCGGTGGATATTCTGAAAATTGATAAGGTATTCATCGATATGCTGCCGGAGGATGTCAGCATGGTGCCGGCGATAATCCAGCTCGCGCGCGGCCTGTCGCTGCGCATTGTGGCGGAAGGGGTGGAAACGGAAGACCAGTCTCGCTGGTTGCAAGCCGCCGGCGTCGAGGTGCTCCAGGGACACCTGTTCGGTTGCGCTTTACCGCAGGAGGCGTTCAGCGCCCGCTATTTATCCCCGGTCCGGGAAGATGCAAATTTGTAAATGTTTTGTTGACTTGTGCGAGTCAGCTCAAAGATTTTAACAATCGCGTTGCACTTTCGACGTTAGTTATTTCTGAAATGTTTCCAGGGTGTTATTTTTAAGCCACAGACGCCAAATATCCCTTCTTGCTCTGTGGTTATTCCCAAAGGACACCCTATGAAAACCTCTATCTTTAAAAGCCTCTATGTCCAGGTTCTGACGGCCATAGCGATCGGTATTCTGCTGGGCCATTTTTACCCGGAACTGGGCGCGCAAATGAAACCCTTCGGCGACGCCTTCGTTAAGCTGATTAAAATGGTGATTGCTCCGGTTATCTTCTGTACCGTCGTGACGGGGATCGCCGGAATGGAGAGCATGAAAGCCGTTGGCCGTACCGGGGCGGTGGCGTTGCTCTATTTCGAAGTGGTCAGCACCATCGCGCTGATTATCGGTCTGGTTATTGTCAACGTGGTGCAGCCGGGGGCCGGGATGAACGTCGACCCGTCGACGCTCGATGCGAAAGCGGTGGCGGTGTACGCTGAGCAGGCGAAAGACCAGGGGGTGGTGGCCTTTTTACTGGATGTGATCCCGGGCAGCGTCATTGGCGCCTTCGCCAGCGGCAACATCCTTCAGGTTCTGCTGTTCGCCGTTCTGTTTGGCTTTGCCCTGCATCGTCTGGGCAGCAAGGGCCAGCTGATTTTCAACGTCATTGAAAGTTTCTCGCAGGTCATCTTTGGCATCATCAATATGATCATGCGCCTGGCGCCGATCGGCGCCTTCGGGGCCATGGCCTTCACCATCGGTAAATATGGCGTCGGCACCCTGGTGCAGCTGGGCCAGCTGATCATCTGCTTCTATATCACCTGTATTCTGTTCGTGGTGGTGGTGCTGGGGTCAATCGCCAAAGCCACCGGCTTCAGCATCTTTAAATTTATCCGCTATATCCGCGAAGAGCTGCTGATCGTGCTGGGGACTTCCTCATCCGAATCGGCGCTGCCGCGCATGCTCGACAAGATGGAGAAGCTCGGCTGTCGTAAATCGGTGGTGGGCCTGGTGATCCCGACCGGCTATTCGTTCAACCTCGACGGCACCTCTATCTATTTGACGATGGCGGCGGTCTTTATCGCCCAGGCGACCAACAGCCATATGGATATTTTCCATCAAATCACCCTGCTGGTGGTGCTGCTGCTCTCCTCGAAAGGGGCGGCGGGAGTGACCGGCAGCGGCTTCATCGTGCTGGCGGCGACCATCTCGGCCGTCGGGCATTTACCGGTGGCTGGCCTGGCGCTGATCCTCGGTATTGACCGCTTTATGTCCGAAGCCCGTGCGCTGACTAACCTGGTGGGTAACGGCGTCGCCACGGTGGTGGTCGCGAAATGGGTTAAAGAACTCGATGCCAAACAGATGGATGATGTGCTGAATAACCGTGTTCCCGCGAACAAAACGCACGAATTATCCTCTTAAATCCTCCTCTTAGGCCCGTACTCCCTTGCTGGAGTACGGGCTCCTGCGCATAATTAGAGGTCATTTCCGCCCGGCGGGAATGACACGAAATGATTATTTTACGTTGTCATGCGACATTTTCGTCTCCGTGTGGTCTAACCGACGTATTTCACTCTCACTTTTTTCGGCAGCCCGTCAGTGGGATGCTGTTGTAACCAGGAATGTTCATCAGGGGTTCACATGCAGGGCACAACAATTAAACTCTTAACGGGCGGTTTGCTGATGGTAGCGGCGGCCGGTTATGTGCAGGCAGAAGCGCTCCAGCCTGATCCGGCCTGGCAACAAGGGACCTTAGCGAATGGGTTGTCGTGGCAGGTGCTGGCCACGCCGCAGCGTCCCAGCGACCGTATCGAAGTCCGTCTGTCCGTGAATATTGGCTCGCTGAGCGAAAGCACTCAGCAGAGCGGTTTCAGCCGTTTTATTCCCCGTCTGGCGTTGACGCAAAGCGGCAGCCTGCCGACGATGCAGGCGCGCTCGCTGTGGCAGCAGAGTATTGACCCGAAGCGTCCTCTGCCGCCGGCCATCGTCTCCTACGATTACACGATGTTTAATCTCAGCCTGCCGAATAACCGCAACGATCTGCTGAAAGAGGCGCTGAGCTGGCTGGCGGACGCCAGCGGTAAACTGACCATTACGCCTGAATCGATCAATCACGCGCTGCAGGGCAACGACATGGTGGCGACCTGGCCGCTGGATACCAAAGAGGGCTGGTGGCGCTATCGCCTCAAGGGCTCCACCATGCTGGGCCACGATCCCGCCGCGCCGCTGAAGCAGCCGATCGACGTGGCGCATCTGAAAGACTTTTATCAAAAATGGTACACCCCCGACGCCATGACGCTGATCGTGGTGGGTAACGTCGACAGCCGCAGCGTCGCTGAGCAAATCAGCAAAACCTTTGGCGATCTGAAGGGCAAGCGGGAAACGCCCGCGGCGGTGCCGACCTTATCGCCGCTGCCCACCGTGCCGGTCAGCATCATGACCAGCGCCGTGCGCCAGGACAAACTGTCCATCATGTGGGACGCCCCCTGGCAGCCGATCCGCGACTCCGCGGCGCTGCAGCGCTACTGGCGCGACGACCTCGCCCGCGAAGCGCTGTTCTGGCACGTGCAGCAGAGCCTGAGCAAAAATAACGTCAAGGATATTGGTCTTGGTTTTGACTGCCGGGTGCTCTATCAGCGCGCGCAGTGCGCCATCAATATCGAATCGCCGGGCGAGCGCCTGAATAACAACCTGAGCGTGGTCTCGCGCGAGCTGGCGAAAGTGCGCGACAACGGCCTGCCGCAGGAGGAGTTTGACGCGCTTATCGCTCAGAAAAGCCTCGAGCTGCAGAAGCTGTTTGCCACCTATGCGCGCACCGATACCGACATTCTGATGAGCCAGCGCATGCGCTCCCTGCAAAATCAGGTGGTGGATATCGCGCCGGAGCAGTACCAGAAGCTGCGTCAGGAGTTCCTCAACTCCCTGACGGTGGACATGCTGAACCAGTACCTGCGTCAGCAACTGTCTCAGGATATGGCGCTGGTGTTGCAGCAGCCGAAAGGCGAACCGGAATACAACATGAAGGAGCTGCAGGCCACGTGGGAAAAACTGATGGCGCCGAGTCCGGCGACCGCAGCGACCAGCGGCAGCGCCGATACGGTTGACGCCCACAGCGAGGCCAGCGACATCCCGTCGGGGCAGTAACCTGACGCCTCTCCGGCGCGCCAGCGGCGGCCGGAGAGCGCTTACAGGTGAGGATTATTGCGGCATTGCTTCCCGGGGGATGATCGCCCCGCGATATTGGATCACCGTACTGGCGGTCAGATGTCCGCGTCTGGCGGCGGATTCAGCATCGCCGCCGGTCAGGCGCACGGCCAGATAGCCGGCGCTGAAGGAGTCGCCGGCGGCAGTGGTATCCACCACTTTCTCTTTGGCCAGCTTGACGGCCGGCACTTCCTGCAGCGGTTGCCCGCTCACCGAGACCAGGCAGGCATCCGCTCCGCGCTTCACCACCACCTCTTCCACGCCGGCGGCGTGGGTGCGGGCGATCACCTCGGCGACCGGTTTTTCCCCCCACAGCGCGTCTTCATCATCGAGGGTCAGAAACGCGATATCGGTGCAGGCGAGCATCTCCTGATAGACCTGCTGCGTCTCCGCCTGGCTGGCCCACAGGCGCGGGCGATAGTTGTTGTCGAAGATCACCTTGCCGCCGTTGCCGCGGCACTCACGCAGCAGCGTGAACAGCCTGGCACGACTGGCCGGGCTGAGAATGGCGAGGCTGATGCCGCTCAGGTAGAGATAGTCGAACGTGGCCAGCTCTTCGCAAATCGCCGCCGCGCGATCGCTCTCCAGCCAGAATTTTGCCGCCGCCTCGTTGCGCCAGTAGTAGAAGGTGCGCTCGCCGGCGTCATCGGTTTCAATGTAATACAGCCCCGGCAGGCGGTCGGCCATCCGCTGGATCAGGCTGGTGTTGACGTTTTCCTGCTGCCAGCTGTCGAGCATCTGCTGGCTGAACGCATCGGTTCCCAGCGCGGTGACGTAGTGGACGCTCAGCGCGCTGGCATCCGTCTGCCGCGCGATATAGACCGAGGTGTTTAAGGTATCGCCGCCAAAGCCGCGGTTAACGGCCCCGTTCTTCTCTGACAGCTCAATCATGCATTCGCCAATGACGGCAATTTTTTTAGACATAGCCAGAACCTGCAATGGAATCGATATAAGCGCTAGTGTGCGCTGCGCTGTTTTGCTGGTCAATCATATTAAAACATCGTTCCATTATTTTTTTGACCTGACGCGCGTAATGTGACGAAAAGCGCATTTCCAGGAGAAACGCCGCTTTTTGACTATATTCAGGACTGACGTGATGCAAAAGGAGCGGAGTAGGGATGAGCAGAACCCGTAAAACGTTGGTTATCATCACAGGAACGATACTGTTGCTGATCGTTCTCTTCTTTATCGTGTTGGCCACCTTCGACTGGAACCGGCTGAAGCCGACGATTAATCAGAAAGTGTCTGCCGAGCTGAACCGCCCGTTCGCCATCCGCGGCGATCTCGGCGTGGTCTGGGAGCGGCAGCCGGAGGAGCGCGGCTGGCGCAGCTGGATCCCGTGGCCCCATGTGCACGCGGAAGATATCGTGCTGGGCAACCCGCCGGCCATTCCCCAGGTGACCATGATCCACCTGCCGCGGGTGGAGGCGACCCTCGCCCCGCTGGCGCTGCTGAGCAAAACGGTGTATCTGCCGTGGATCAAGCTGGAACAGCCCGACGTGCGGCTGATCCGCCTGGCGGAAGACAACAATAACTGGACCTTTCAGCTGGCTGGCGATCAGCGTGCCGCGGGGGACAGCGCCCCCTCCAGCTGGTCTTTCCGCCTCGATAACATTCTCTTCGATCGCGGGACTATCGCCATTGATGACAAGATCACCCGCAGCGATATCACCATTCTCGTCGATCCCCTCGGCAAACCGCTGCCGTTCAGCGAAGTCACTGGCACGAAGGATCGGCATAGTGCGGCGAAACCAGGCGACTACGTCTTTGGCCTGTCGCTGAAGGGCCGCTATAAGGACCAGCCGGTCACCGGCAACGGTAAAATCGGCGGCATGCTGGCTCTGCGCAGCGCAAGCACGCCTTTCCCGCTGCAGGGCGACTTCCGCTCCGGCAATACGCGGGTGGCGTTCAGCGGCACGGTCAGCGATCCGCTCAACGTCGGCGGCATTGACCTGCGGCTGAAATTCGCCGGCGATTCGCTGCGCGATCTCTACGACCTGACCGGCGTGCTGCTGCCGGAGACGCCGTCGTTCTCCACCGACGGCCGTCTGCGCGCCGACTTTAAGCAGAAAAACAGCATGCGCTTTGACTATCAGAATTTTAACGGCCGGATCGGCGATAGCGACATTCATGGTTCCCTGACCTATACCACTGGCAAACCGCGGCCGAAGCTCAGCGGCGACATGGAGTCGAAGCAGCTGCGGCTGGCGGATCTCGGGCCGTTAATCGGCGTCGACTCCGGCAAAGGGACGAAGAAAAGCGCTGCGCGCCAGGCGGGCGATCGGCCGCAGCCGGCGGGTAAAGTGCTGCCGGCGGACCGCTTTGAAACCGATAAATGGCAGGTGATGGATGCCGATGTGCGCTTTAAGGGCCGGAGAATTGAGCACGGCGGTACGCTGCCGATCAGCGATCTGGCGACCCACGTGATCCTGGAGGATGGCGACCTGCGCCTGCAGCCGGTGCGCTTTGGCCTGGCCAACGGGTCGATTGCCGGCAGCGTGCACCTGCAGGGCGATAAAAAGCCGCTGCAGGGTGAGGCCAATCTGCAGGCGCGGCGCCTGAAGCTGAAGGCGCTGATGCCGAACGTCGAGATGATGCAGAAAACCCTCGGCGAGATGAATGGCGACGTTCAGCTGCGCGGCAGCGGCAACTCGGTGGCGGCGCTGCTCGGCAACAGCAACGGCAACCTGAAGCTGCTGATGAACGACGGCCTGATCAGTCGCAACCTGATGGAAATTCTCGGCCTTAACGTCGGTAACTACCTGATCGGCCAGATTTTTGGTGATGAGGAGGTTCGGGTGAACTGCGCGGCGGCCAATATCGACGTGACCAACGGCGTCGCCCGGCCGCAGATTTTTGCCTTCGATACGGAAAACGCGCTGATCAATGTGACCGGGACCGCCAGCTTCGCCTCCGAGCAGCTGGACCTGACCATCGATCCGGAAAGCAAGGGCTTCCGGGTGATCACCCTGCGTTCCCCGCTGTATGTTCGCGGCACCTTTAAATCGCCGCAGGCGGGGGTGAAGGCCGGGCCGCTGATTGTCCGCGGCGCGGTAGCGGCGGCGCTGGCTACTCTGGTGACGCCGGCTGCCGCGCTGCTGGCGCTGATCTCCCCGGCGGAGGGCGATAGCAACCAGTGCCGGACCATATTGTCGCAGATGAAAAAGTAGGGGAGAGCCCTGACGCCAGCGGCGTCAGGGCGAAGGATCACAACGACTGGTGGCGGGTCTCGTGGGTCAGCAGCAGGGCGATCAGCGTCAGCGCCGCCATCGCCGCCAGATAGGTGCCGACCGCCGCGAGGCCATAGTTGCCCTGCAGCCAGGCGGCAATGTACGGCGCGACCGAGGCGCCGAGGATCGACGACACGTTATAGGAGAACGACGCCCCGGTGTAGCGCACTTCCGTCGGGAACAGCTCCGGCAGCAGCGCGCCCATCGGGCCAAAGGTCAGTCCCATCAGGCTTAAGCCCAGCAGCAGGAAGGCAAAGACCAGCAGCGGGTTACCGGAACCCAGCAGCGGTTTAAAGGCGAACAGGGCGAACAAAATAATCATCGTGGTGATGATAATCATGCTCTTACGACGACCAAAGGCGTCCGCCAGCAGGCCGGCGATCGGCACCATTACGCCAAAGCCAATCACCGCCATCATCAGCATCCACAGCACTTCGTTACGCGGCAGGCCCAGGCCATTCGGCGCCGCGCCGGTGCTGAAGGTCATCGAGTAGACGGTCATGATGTAGAACAGCGTATAGGTTGCCAGCATGATGAAGGTGCCCAGCACCGTCACGCGGACGTGTTTGGTCAACAGGGTACCCAGCGGGATTTTGACCTGTTTTTTCGCCGCCGCCACTTTGGCGAAGACCGGGGTCTCATGCAGCGAAACGCGAACATACAGACCGATGATCACCAGCACCGCGGAGAAGATAAACGGCACGCGCCAGCCCCACTCCATAAACTGCTGATCGGTTAACAGCCAGGAGAGCAGCAGGAAGGTGCCGTTGGCGAAGAAGAAGCCGATCGGCGCGCCCAGCTGCGGGAAGGAGCCATACAGGGCACGCTTGCGCGCCGGGGCGTTTTCCGTTGCCAGCAGCGCTGCGCCGCCCCACTCCCCTCCGAGGCCAAGTCCCTGACCGAAGCGCGCCAGCGCCAGCAGCATCGGCGCGACAATGCCAATGCTTTCATAGCCGGGCAGCAGGCCGATCACCACAGTGGAGATCCCCATGGTTAACAGCGAGGCCACCAGGGTGACCTTCCGGCCGACGCGATCGCCGAAGTGGCCAAACAGCGCGGAACCGATTGGCCGGGCGACGAAGGCGATGGCGAAGGTGGCCAGCGACTGCAGGGTGGCCGCGGCGGCATCGCCCTGCGGGAAGAAGATATGCGGGAAGACGATGACCGCGGCAGTGGCATAGATGTAGAAGTCGAAAAACTCAATGGCGGTGCCAATGAGCGAGGCGACAACGACTTTGTTGCGTGAGTTGACCGGGGCGGTTTCCTGCGTGTTTTCGAGTGTGGTGGCTGTGGCTTGCATAGATCTTTCTTATTTTTGCGCGAACGAAAAGCCATATAGCCACAGCCACCGGGACATTTCAATCTGTAACAAACGCGGAAAATGAGCAAAAAAGAGGCAAAAAGCGGATAATTTTTACGCCAGAAAAAATAGTTCTATGAAATGCTTCACACAATTAAAAAGATAGAGAATAAAACCAGTTTTTCGTTAAATAAAAGTTACGTCCTGGATTTATCTGCTGAAATCAAGCGCGAGGATGAATTTTGCCTCTTTTATTCATCCTCGCAATACCTCAGCGGTGGGTTTTGCCCGGCATCCGCCGGTCGTCTTTATACTCCGCGGTGGCGATCCACGCGGCGCAGAACAGCGTCAGGCGGGCAAAGAAATAGAAAAAGGCCATCAGCCCCAGCACCGATCCGAACGCCGCCCCGGAAGGGGATTTCACCAGCGCCGGCAGCGTCCAGGTCATGACGATTTTGATGATTTCAAAGCCAATCGCCGCGATAAGCGTGCCGCGAAACAGGGCTTTGCGCCGTGGACGGTGGCGCGGCAGCCGCCAGAAGATCCAGAAAAAGAGCAGATAGTTGGCAAAAATCGAGATGGCGAGACCGATCAGCCGCCAGGCGGGTTTCAGCCATTCAATATTGTCCAGATACAGCGCGGAGATAATCAACTGCTGGGCGGAACCGGCGACAGAGGTGATCGACAGCGTAATAATCAGCGCCACCAGCAGACCGATCAGCGAGATAAGATCGCGGAAGTATTTTATCCAGATTTTCTCCTCGTCCTGCGGCCGGCGCTCCCAGACGTCGCGCGACTGAGCGCGGATCGCTTCGCGCAGGTTGCCCATCCAGTTAATGCCGGAATAGAGCGCCACCAACAGGCCGACGAGGCCGACGGCGGTGCGCTGCTGCACCGCGGTGTTGATGGTGTTTTTCAGCGTCGCCGCCAGCGTCGGGTCGCTGACGTTTTGCAGAATTTTGTCGAAAATGTCCTGCAGCAGGGTCGGATGCCAGGCCAGCACGAAGCCGGCGGCGGCAAACGAGACCATCAGGATCGGGATCATCGACAGGAACGAGAAGTAGGTGATGGCCGCGCCGAACTGATTGCCCAGCCGGTCGTTGAAGCGCTCTGCGGCGCGTATCAGGTGGGCGACTACCGGGTTGCGCTGCACTTTGGCCGCCGTTCCGGTGACGGTCTTCAGCGCCTGGCTGGCTTTTTGCCCGACGGCCGTGTCATTGAGAGCGTCGAGGGGGCTTTTGTTTTTCTCCGGCTGCGTGTCCGGTTCCTGTGGGGGGCGTCGATCGTCGTTTTCCGGCGTCATACGTGATTTCTTCCTTTTTTACCGCGAGATTCAGCAAAAAGTATACCTTAAATGCCGTATCCTGCAGGAACGCATCTGCCCGTCCCCCGTTCACCCTCCGCGGGGATCAATCGACGTAATCTTTCATCAGCCCGCCCAGCCACTCCATAAACAGATGCACGCGGCGGGAGAGATTGCGCCGGTGCGGGTAGATAAGCGAGACCGGCAGCGGCTCAGCGCGGTACTGGGGCAGGATCTCAATCAGTTCGCCGGCGCGTAACGCCTCGCGCACGCCGGTGCGTGGCACCTGAATAATTCCCAGCCCGGCGATACAGGCCGCCTGATAGGTTTCCGTGCTGTTGACCGTCAATATGCCGCCGCTTTTTACCCAGCGCACGGCGCCGTCGATCACCACCTCGAAGCCGGAAGGACGGACCCCGAGGGTGCTGGCGTAGTGGATCAGGGCATGATCCGCCAGATCCTCCAGGGATTGCGGGTAGCCAAAACGGGTCAGGTAGTCCGGGCTGGCGCAGTTAATTTGCGTCAGCTTGCCCAGCGGGCGGGCGATAAGCCCGGAGTCTTTGAGCGCGCCGACGCGCACCACGCAGTCAAACCCCTCGCGGATCACGTCCACCAGCCGGTCGCTGCTGCTCAGCTCCAGTTCGATGCCCGGATACTGCTGCAAAAAAGCCGGCAGGTGCGGGATCACCAGCTTTTTGGCAAAACCGACCGGCATATCCACCCGCAGCCGGCCGCTGATGCTCGCCGGATCGTGCTGGAACATACCGTCCAGTTCGTCGAGGTTGCTCAGCAGATCCTTCGCCCGCTCGTAGTAGACCATCCCATCCTGGGTGAGCTGAACCCGGCGGGTGGTACGGTGCAGGAGGCGCACGCCAAGATGGCTTTCCAGGGCCTGAATCTGCCGCGAGACGCTGCCTTTCGGCAGCGCCAAGGTCTCGGCGGCGCGGGAGAAACTCTCCAGATCCGCTACGCGAATGAATAACTGCATTGCATGAATTTTATCCATGCCGATGGCCTATTGTTGTTGTGAATGAAACAGTAAAACGTAATGTAGCGTATTTATTGTTTCACTGGCAGTTAATAAGCTGGAACACAATCACAACGCAACCTGAAAGGGGTCTTCTGATGACACAACGTATCGCTTTAGTGACCGGCGGCAGCCGCGGTCTGGGTAAAAACGCCGCGTTGAAGCTGGCGGCGAAGGGAACCGACATTCTTCTGACCTATCACAGCAACCGCCAGGCGGCGCTCGAGGTGGTGGCGGAGATTGAGCAAAAAGGAGTGAAGGCGGCAGCATTGGCGCTGAACGTCGGCGATCCTTCAACATTCGACGCTTTCGCCAGCGAGGTGGCGCAGGTGCTGGCGCAGAAGTGGGGACGCACCACCTTTGATTATTTACTGAACAACGCCGGGATCGGCCTCAACGTCCCCTTCGCCGAGACCAGCGAAGCGCAGTTTGACGAGCTGATGAACATTCAGTTCAAAGGCCCGTTTTTCCTGACCCAGCGGCTGCTGCCCCTCCTGCAGGACGGGGGCCGCATCCTCAACGTTTCCAGCGGCCTGGCGCGCTTTGCCCTGCCGGGCTATGCGGCCTACGCCGCGATGAAGGGGGCGATGGAGGTTCTGACCCGCTATCAGGCGAAAGAGCTGGGCGGACGGGGGATATCGGTGAACATCATCGCGCCGGGGGCCATTGAGACCGACTTTGGCGGCGGGGTGGTGCGCGATAACGCCGAGGTGAATCGGCATATCGCCGCCCAGACCGCGCTGGGGCGCGTCGGGCTACCGGATGATATCGGCGACGCCATCGCCGCCCTGCTCAGCGATGAGCTGGCGTGGATGAACGCGCAGCGCGTGGAAGTCTCGGGAGGAATGTTCCTCTGAACCCCGCTGTCGTCAGACCGTGAGCGGCGGTGCGCTAGGGCGCATCGCCCTCCGCGCGCAGCCGACCGAACAGCCAGTCATTGTGCCAGCGCCCGTTGAGCCAGTAGTTCTCCCGCAGCTCCCCCTCCAGCCGGAAGCCGGCTTTGAGCAGTAACTGCTTGGACGCCTCGTTGCCGGCGGTGACGCTGGCGGTCAGGCGGCGGACGCCGCCGGTGGTGAAGGCGTAGTCGCACAGCGCGCGCAGCGATTCGTAGCCGTAGCCACGACCCTGCGCCGCCGGGGCGAAGAGAAAGCCGACCTCGGCAATGTCGCGCTGATGATGTTGGTAACCGGTGAGGCCGAGCGGGGTATGGGTCAGCCTGTCGCGCACCACCAGGCACAGCCAGTGTTCATCCCCGGGCGTCCACGGCGGCAGCCGCGAATCGAACGCCTCGCGGATGGCCGCCTGCGGCCTGGGGTCGGCCACGTAGAGCATGACCTGCGGATCCTGCTGCAGGGAAAGAAAAAACGACCAGTCGTCCAGCTGCAGCGGTGAGCAGCGCAGGCGCGGCGTCAGAAGTTCAGGCATAAGCGTCATTCCGGGCAGGGCGAATCTTCTGAACATAGCAGGAGAAGGCCGCCGGGAACAGCCCGACTAGGTTGGCTCGCCGTAGAGGCCAATCAGCCGGCGCACGACGCCGTTGGTCCAGCCGAAGCCATCCTGCAGGGGATACTCCCCGCCGCCGCCCTCATGCGGAACGCCGGTGGCGATGTGGTATTTCTCAATCAGCTTGTGGTGCTGCTTGTAGAAGTGGTTGACCGTCTGCAGCCAGCTCCAGGCGATCTCATCGCCCAGCGGATCCTGGCCGTAGCGTTTAAATCCCTGCACCGCCATCCACTGCAGCGGCGCCCAGCCGTTGGGTTTATCCCACTGCTCGCCGCTCTCGTATTCGGTGGCCATGATCCCGCCGGGGGTGAGCAGGCGGGCCCGCACCGCATCGGCAAGGCGTTCCGCCTGTTCGTGGGTCGCCAGGCCGACGTAAAGGGTGACAATGCTGGCGGCGGAAAACAGCGCCAGCTGTTCGCGGCGCCAGTCATAATCGCGAAAACAGCCGTTCTCATCGTCCCACAGATAGCGGTTAACCGCCGCCCGCCGATCCTGAGCCTTCTGGCGGAAGGCCGCTTCCGTCTCGCGATCGCCCTTCAGGCCGGAGAGGTTGGCGATGGTCGTCTCCAGCTTGAACAGGAAGGCGTTCAGGTCGATGGGGATAAACTGCGTGGTACGGATACTGGCCAGTCGCGTGATATCCCGCAGCCAGCGGCTGGAGTAGTCCCAGCCGGACGCGGCGCCCGCCCGCAGGTCGCGGTAGACTTCATTGGCCGGCCGTCCGGAGTGTCGGGCGGTCTCCACGTCCTCGCGCCACGATTCATCCCGCGGCGTGTCCCGGTCGTCCCAGTAGCGATTGAGCAGGGAGCCATCCGGCATGCGCACCACGTGCCGATACGCCTGATGCGGGATCAGCGACTCGGCGCCGTCCATCCAGAAGGCATGCTCCATCTTCAGATGATCCAGATAGCGCTTCGCGCCGCGCACGCCGTCCTCTTCAAAAAGTTCGACCATCAGAGCGAACACCGGGGGCTGCGAGCGGCTGAGGTAGTAGGTGCGGTTACCGTTCGGAATGTGACCGTAGGTTTCAATCAGCCAGGCGAAGTTATCGGCCATGCATTTCAGCAGATCTTCCCGGCCGCTCTCCGCCAGCCCCAGCATGGTGAAATAAGAGTCCCAGTAATAGGTTTCGCTAAAGCGACCGCCGGGCACGATATAGGCCTGCGGCAGCGCCAGCAGCGATGACCAGGGGATATGATCCTGAGGCTCGCGGGTCAACACCGGCCATAGCTTATCGATATGCTCTTTCAGCGTCAGGCTGGGGTCGGAGGTGTAGACGTCGGTATGGCTCTCCGGCAGCCAGAAATTATCCTCAACGAACTGCCGCAGGTCGAAATCGGGCTGGCGTTTGACCTTCCGGTAGTTCCGCAGGATGTCCAGCGGGTCGTGTTTCGGCGCGCAGTCGGGAAAAGTTTTGCTGTCGGCAAAAATGCGTGATTTCTGCACGTTGGTAAACAGCTCAAGATAGCGATCCGCCGGGGTGAGGGCATCGGAGGCCGGAAGCCCCTCGATCACCTCAGGCTCCGGTTCAGCGTCAATCATCTCATCCAGCTTTAATTCGTACGGATCGGCTTCGTAGCAGGGATCGATGTCGATCCTTAACTCGTCGTCTTCAACGTGGCGTAATTTCTGGCTGAACATAGCGATACGGACCTCCGGATAGCGTGAGTTCGCGGCCGGGCGTACCCGGCCTTGTCTTTTAAGCGTAGACAGTCGCTTCGGTGAGTGTGAAGTAAACTGTGCGTTAGATCACGCTTTTCCGCCTGCAGGGGACGCGGTGATTTCTAATTAACACCTTGATAAATAATAAATAAGTTCGCGATTAGGTGAAGATAAAATTCGGAGCATTCATTATGCAACAAAATTTTATCCCGGCGCGCTCACTCCCACGCCGCCTCCAGCATCTCCAGCAGCTGTTCGCTGCTCAGGCTGACCGGATTGGCCTTCATCGACGAGGAGGTGCTGGCGGCCAGCGCCGCCGGCTCCAGGGCGTCGCGCGCCACGCCGAGGTCGCGCAGGGTGCCGAGACCGGCGCGATGGCTCCATTCCCGCAGACTGTCCCAGACCCGATCCGCCGGGACCTCCAGCCCCTCGGCCAGCCAGCGGCGAACGTCGTTGAAGCGCTGGCGCAGGGCGGGGTCGTTTATCTGCGACTCATTCAGCGCCAGCCCAAACGGCAGCAGGCTGCCGCATAAGGCGCCGTGCGAGGCGCGGCTCAGGCCGCCCAGCGGGCCGGCGAGGCCGTGGATCACCCCCAGCCCGGCGTTCGCCAGCGCCACTCCGCCGCACAGGCTGACCCAGGCCATCTCGTCGCGGCTGGCCGGGCACTCTTTTTCCATCAGAACCTTCAGCGCGCGGATGCCGCGCGGGATCGCCTGCTGACAGAGGGCGTCGGTGAAAGGGGTGGCCCGGCTGCAGAGCCAGGGCTCGATCACCTGGGTCAGGGCGTCGAGGCCGGAGCTCAGGGTGATGCTGCGCGGCGCGTTGTCGGTTAGCGCCGGGTCGACAATGGCCAGGTCAGGCAGCATCCGGTCGTCGCGCAGGCTCACTTTCCGCTGCTGTTCCACGACGTTGAGCACCGCATTTTTAGTGACTTCCGCGCCTGTGCCCGCGGTGGTGGGGATCGCCACGAACGGCAGCGGGCTGGCTTCCAGCTGACGGCCCGTTCCCACGACTTCCAGATAGTCGATCAGCGGGCCGGTGGCGGGCGCCAGCGCCGCAATCGCCTTACCGGCGTCAATCACCGCGCCGCCGCCGAGGCTAACCACCGCCCTGATCCCTTTCTCGCGCGCCAGCTGGACGCCCTGCTCAATATCGATAAGCCAGGGTTCGCGGCTTATCGCCAGCGTCGTGACCGCCAGCTGCAACGCCTCCAGCTGATGGCGGAGAAACGCCGCCCGCTCCGGGCTGGCGCCATGCACCAGCAGAACAGGACCGCCCTGCTGCGCCAGCCAGGGGGCGGCGCTCTGGGCCTGACCGCGGCCAAAACGAATATTTGCAGGCATCAAAACGGTAAAAGGGGTCAACATGTCGGGTTCCTTTTCGGCAAACAGGCTGGAATCAACTATACACATTATCCAGCGCTCTGCCTTGTTGCTGGCTGGCAATAGAGTAGAGTGAATGAACTCTCTTTTATGGCTGAGGAATCGCTGACGATGCTAACAATTCTGGGCAAACGCTCTTCAATCAATGTACGGAAAGTGCTGTGGACCTGCGAGGAGATCGGGCTGGCGTACCAGCAGGAGGATTACGGCAGCGGGTTTAAGCCCCTGGACACCCCCGAATTTCAGCGCCTGAATCCTAACAGCCTGGTGCCGGTACTGCTGGACGATGACTTTGTGCTCTGGGAGTCGAACAGTATCTGCCGCTATCTGGCGCGAAAAGCGGAGCGCTGGGATCTGCTGCCCGCCGAGCCGCAGCCCGCCGCCGAGGTGGAGCACTGGATGGACTGGCAGGCGACCGAGTTCAATAATGCCTGGCGCCATGCTTTTATGGGGCTGGTGCGTAAAGATCCCCGCTTTCAGGATCCGGCGGCGATTAAAGAGAGCATTGCCGCCTGGACCCACTGCGTGCGCATTGTCGAAGCGCAGCTGCAGCGGACCGGGGCGTGGGTCGCCGGCGAGCGCTTCACCCTGGCTGATATTGTGCTGGGCCTGTCGGTGCATCGCTGGAAGATGACGCCCTTTGCCCATCCGGAAATGCCGGCCGTGGAGCGCTGGTATATGGCGCTCAATCAGCGCCCGGCGTTTATGCGCCATGGAAATAACGGCGTGGCGTAGCGAACGGGCCAGGGCCTTATCGATTTTTCAGCGTATTCGCTTTGCACTGGCGGGGTAATGCCGCTACGATCCCGCGTCTATTTTTTATCCCATCCCAAATAACGTGTGGCAGGCAGGTGCAGTTTGAAAAAACGGTTAGGCCTTGTGCTACTGGCATTACTGTTGATTTCAGGCTGTTCCGGCACGCTGTCGCAAATGAGCCCGCCCAGCAATGAAACCAGTCTGACAGGGCGCAACGGTCAGCGGCTTTCCGTCGATGATTATGTCAGGCATTACATGCGCGAGAAGCAGGTCAGCGGCATGGTGGTGGCAATTATTCATCATAACGGCCCGGCGGAGTTTCACTGCTTCGGCGTGACCGATGACCAACATCGCTACCCGATAACCCCGCATACGCTGTTTGCCCTCGGCTCGCTGAGCAAAGGGGTTACCGCCGAAGTGGTCACGATGCTGGTGAACGAGGGCCGTTTCCACTGGCGCGACACGCTGCATATCCTGCTGCCGCCGGGTACCGCGCTGAGTGAGGATGCCCGTAAGATAACCTTGCTGCAGCTGGTGACGCATACCTCAGGGCTGCCGCGGCAACCGATGAATATGCTGTCGCTTGAGCACCTGCTGGCCTATCTCAACGATGGCGAGAACTTCTACCATGAGCTCGATGCCGATGGCGTACTGAGTTATCTGCAGCATTTCCAGGCCCCGGCGGAACCGGCGCCGAGTTACTCCAACCTCGGCTACGCGATCCTCGGCTATCTTCTCCAGTACCAGACTGGCGAATCGATTGAGACGCTGGCCTCGCGGATGATCTTCCGCCCGCTGGCGATGGGGAACACCAGCTTCCTGCCGCAAACGCTGCGTGATTATCCGTGGCGGGCGCTGGGCCATGCTGGCGATCAGCCGAAGTTTAAACCCCGCGGCGCGCTGACGCCGGACTGGCAGTTCCGTCATAACATGGTCGGCGCGGCGAGTTTGTACAGCGACGCCGGGGATCTGATTCACTATGCCCGCGCCCACTTCGCGCCCACCGGTCAGGCGGCGCTGGATCAGGCGTTCCGCGACGTTAGCGTCGACTATTATCCGCGACGGATTGAAGCGGCGAATATCGCCTGGGTAACAGACACGTTCGGCGAGCAGCAATTAACCTATCAGGTGGGGTACATCGGCGGCTATTCGAGCTATATCGGTTTTGATAAAGCGAATCAGAATGCGGTGGTGGTGCTGCAAAACAGCTTTAACTGGAGCAACTATATCGGCCACCAGATCCTGCGTCACCTGGCGGCGCAATAAAAAAGCCCCGTCCGGAGACGGGGCTGCGCGCCTTAGCGCATGGTGACAAACTCTTCTGCCGCCGTTGGGTGAATGGCGACGGTGTTGTCGAAGTCTTTTTTGGTGGCGCCCATCTTCAACGCCACCGCAAAGCCCTGCAGCATCTCATCCATCCCGAAGCCGATGCCATGGATACCGACAATCTTCTCTTCCGGGCCGACGCACACCAGCTTCATGCGGCACGGCTGGCGGTGCGAGGTGACAGCGGTGTACATCGCGGTGAAGGAGGATTTGTAGACCTTCACGGCGTCGTCGCCATACTGCTCGCGCGCCTGCGGCTCGGTTAAGCCGACGGTGCCGATAGGCGGGTGGCTGAAGACCACGGTCGGAATGTTGTTGTAGTCCAGATGCTCTTCCGGTTTGTTGTTAAACAGGCGTTCGGAGAGACGACGGCCTGCGGCCACGGCCACCGGGGTCAGCTCAACGGCGCCGGTGTTATCGCCCACGGCGTAGATGCCCGGCACGCTGGTGTTCTGGAACTTATCGACGACGATGTAGCCTTTATCGTCAGTTTTCACGCCGGTAGCCGCCAGGTTGAAGTTATCGGTCGCCGGTTCGCGGCCAATCGCCCAGATCAGGCAGTCAACGGTCTGGCTGCGGCCATCTTCCAGCTCAAGGGTCAGGCTGCCGTCGGCATGCTTCACCACCGCTTTCGGGATGGCGTTGGTATGCAGCTGCGGACCTTCGGCGTTCATCACTTCCACCAGCGTTTCGACGATCAGCGGATCGAAGCTGCGCAGCGGCGCGTGCTTGCGCACGAACAGGTGGGTTTCAGCGCCGAGGCCGTTAATCACCCCCGCCAGCTCAACGGCGATGTAGCCCGCGCCGACCACCGCCACGCGCTTCGGCAGCGCCGGCAGTTCGAAGAAACCGTCGGAATCAATACCGTATTCCACGCCCGGAATGGTCGGGTGGCTCGGACGGCCGCCGGTGGCGATCAGGATATGATCGGCCGTAATGGTCTCGCCGTTCACTTCCACGGTGTGGGCATCGACAAAGCGCGCAAAGCCTTTAATCACGTCGACGTTGTTCTTACCCAGCACGTTGTCGTAGGAGGTATGAATGCGGTCGATATAGGCGCTGCGGCTGGCGACCAGCTTCTCCCAGTCGAAATGGTTGATGGTGGTATCGAAACCGTAGTCCGGGCCGTAAAGATGAATCGCTTCGCGGATCTGCGCCGCATGCCACATCACTTTTTTCGGCACGCAGCCGACGTTGACGCAGGTGCCGCCCAGCGCTTTGGCTTCAATCAGCGCGCACTTCTGGCCGTACATGGCCGCACGGTTAATCGAGGCGATACCGCCGCTACCGCCGCCGATGGCGAGGTAATCATAATGTTTGCTCATGCCCATATGTCCTTAATCGTTGATTGCCGCGATTGTAACGCGAGGCGTAAAAGGTTCCACCGATGGTTGCGATTACTCCGGCACGATCCAGCTGACGGTCGTGTGACCGGTACCGGCCGGCACCAGCTTGCTGTGCAGCCACGGCAGCACATTGTTCATCTGCTGCTCCAGCTTCCACGGCGGGTTGATGACGATCATCCCGGAGGCGGTCATGCCGCGCTGGTCGCTGTCAGGACGTACCGCCAGCTCAATCTGCAGAATCTTGCGAATGCCAGTGGCTTCTAAGTCTTTGATCATGCGTTTGATTTGCGCGCGCAGCACCACCGGGTACCACAGCGCGTAGGTGCCGGTGGCGAAGCGTTTGTAGCCTTCGTTAATTCCGGTCACCACCGCCTGATAGTCGGTTTTAATTTCGTACGGCGGGTCGATCAGAATCAGACCGCGGCGCGAGACCGGCGGCAGTTTGGCTTTCAGCTGCTGGTAGCCATCGGCTTTATCGACGCGCGCGCGGCTGTCTTTCTGAAACTCGGCGCGCAGCAGCGGGAAGTCGCTCGGGTGCAGCTCGGTCATCTGCAGGCTGTCCTGCTCGCGCAGCAGCTGGCGGGCGATCAGCGGAGAACCCGGGTAGTAGCGCAGCTGGCCGTTACGGTTGAAGTGTTCGACCACCGAAATATAGGGCTCAAGCTCTGCCGGCAGGTCGTCCTGCTGCCAGATGCGGGCGATGCCTTCGAGATACTCGCCGGTACGCTCGGCGTGCTCGCCGCTCAGCTGATAGCGGCCCGCGCCGGCGTGGGTGTCCAGGTAGAGAAACGGTTTTTCTTTCTCTTTCAGCGCTTCAATGATCAGGCTCTGAACGGTGTGTTTGAGGACGTCGGCGTGGTTGCCTGCGTGAAAGCTGTGGCGATAACTGAGCATGGATGCAGAGATTCCGGGAAATAAACAAGTTAACCGATAGTTTACCGCAGATCGGCCGAGATTACCGCTGCGCCGCCGCGCTGTTTCATTTCTGCCAAAAGCGTTGCAAAACATAACGCTGTCATAAAAGCGTCAAACGGCCGCGCTAGCGTCGGAGACAGGCAAGGTAATTGTTTGAATAAAAGGAAAAATAATGAAAAAGCAACTCTCGCTGCTGGCCGTCGCGCTGCTGCTGGCGCAACCGGTTCTGGCTAAAGACATCCCGCTGAACAAGGCGGCGGCCCTCGCCAATAGCGTGACGCCGGCTGCCTCCAGTCAGGCGTATGACGATCTTGAGCAACAGGCGCTGGCGCAGTTGCGCCACGCGCTGCAAGGGGATGCCGCGACGCTGACCCGCGATCGGTTGGCGCACACGAAACAAAACAAAACCCAGGCCGATACCGCCTGGCTGAAGGCCAGCGGCTACGACTTCCAGACCCGGGCAAACCAGCAGGCGGATATTGCGCTATTGTCGGCGTTCAGCAGTCTGCCGGAGACCGTCGTGAAGCAGAATCTGGCGACGGTGACCGCCATCAACCGCGACGCCGTGCAGACCACCCGCCGTCAGGCGCTGGCCGATGCGCAAGGGATTAGCTACCTCTATTTCCTCAGCGACGCGCTGGGGCCTCGTCTGGGCAACGCGTTTCTGACCGCCTATGACCAGGGCGCGCTGGGGAAAGCGGCGGCGCTGATCAAAGCCTCGGAAGTCAGCACCGGCGAGGCGAAAAAGCACTTCCACAATCCGCGGCCGTTCCTGGTCCAGGGCAACACCATTCACCTGGTGCCGGACGACGTGGTGGTGAAGGATAACCAGCCCTATACCGCCGACGGCGGCTCGTTCCCCAGCGGCCACACCAACACTGGCTATACCGATGCGCTGCTGCTGGCGGCGATGATCCCGGAGCGCTACGACGCGCTGGTGGCGCGCGGCGCCCGCTATGGCTACTCGCGCATTGTGCTGGGCGTCCACTATCCGCTGGACGTGATCGGCTCGCGGATGGTGGCCGAGCGCAACGTGGCCCATTATCTTAACGATCCGCGCTACCGGGTATTATTTAACGAAGCCCGCGATCAGCTGCGTGCCGCGCTGGCGAAAGCCTGCGGTACGTCGCTTGCCGAGTGCGCGAAGAGCAGCGTGAAAGACGATCCCTGGCGCGATCCGGCGATGCGTGATTTCACTCGTTTCACCATGACCTACGACCTGCCGCGGCAGAAGGGGCCGCAGCCGAGCCTGCAGGCGCCGGAGGGGGCGGAAGTGCTGCTGGAGGCTGCCCTGCCGCAGCTGTCAGCGGCCCAGCGTCGGGCGCTGATGGTCAACACCGCGCTGCCAGCGGGCTACCCGCTGTCCGGCGCCACCCCCGAACAGCAGTTCTGGCAGCGGCTGAATCTGTCGGCGGCCTGGGAGATGGCGCAAAAAAGGCATTAATGCGGTTTCCGGCACGCTGCGCCGCGTGTCGCGCTTTTCCGGCAACGGGCGGACTTATCGCAGCAATACCCAGGCTGACGCACCGCCCGTCATTGAAATTCCCCCAACTATCCCCCATTCTAGATCTCATGCATAAGCGCCGGACGCGCGCTTCACTCACCCTTTTCAACAGGACAGCGCATATGACCAATCCATTACTGACGCCTTTTTCCCTGCCGCCTTTTTCTGCGATCAAACCAGAGCACGTGGTCCCTGCGGTCACCAAAGCGCTGGAGGATTGCCGGGCCGCGGTGGAAAGCGCAGTGGCGCACGGCGCGCCGTATAGCTGGGAAAATCTTTGCCAGCCGCTGGCGGAAGTGGACGATGTGCTGGGACGCATCTTCTCGCCTGTCAGCCATCTCAATTCGGTAAAAAACAGCCCGGAACTGCGTGAGGCCTACGAACAGACGCTGCCGCTGCTCTCCGAGTACAGCACCTGGGTCGGCCAGCATGAAGGCCTGTATAAAGCTTACCGCGATCTGCGCGATGGCGATAACTACGCCACGCTGAATACCGCGCAGAAAAAAGCGGTGGATAACGCGCTGCGCGATTTCGAATTATCCGGTATTGGCCTGCCGCCGGAGGCGCAGAAACGCTACGGTGAAATCGCCGCGCGCCTCTCTGAGCTGGGCAACCAGTACAGCAACAACGTCCTTGACGCCACCATGGGCTGGAACAAGCTGGTGACCGACGTCGCCGATCTGGCCGGTATGCCGGAAAGCGCGCTGGCCGCCGCTCAGGCGCAGGCCCAGGCCAAAGAGCAGGAAGGGTATCTGCTGACCCTGGATATCCCGAGCTACCTGCCGGTGATGACCTACTGCGACAACCAGGCGCTGCGCGAAGAGATGTACCGCGCCTACTCCACGCGCGCCTCCGACCAGGGGCCAAACGCCGGTAAATGGGATAACAGCCCGGTGATGGCGGAGATCCTCGCCCTGCGCCACGAGCTGGCGCAGCTGCTGGGCTTTGACAGCTACGCCTTTAAATCCCTCGCCACCAAAATGGCGGAGGATCCGCAGCAGGTGCTCGACTTCCTCACCGACCTGGCAAAACGCGCCCGTCCGCAGGGCGAAAAAGAGCTGGCCCAGCTGCGCGCTTTCGCTAAAGCCGAGTTCGGCGTCGAAGAGCTGCAGCCGTGGGACATCGCTTACTACAGCGAAAAACAGAAACAGCATCTCTACAGCATCAGCGATGAGCAGCTGCGCCCCTATTTCCCGGAAAACAAAGCCGTTAACGGTCTGTTCGAAGTGGTGAAGCGCATTTACGGCATTACCGCCAAAGAGCGTACCGATGTCGACGTGTGGCATCCGGAAGTGCGCTTCTTCGAGCTGTATGACGAACACAACGAGCTGCGCGGCAGCTTCTATCTCGACCTGTATGCCCGCGAGCACAAGCGCGGCGGGGCGTGGATGGACGACTGCGTCGGCCAGATGCGTAAGCTGGATGGTTCCCTGCAGAAGCCGGTCGCCTACCTGACCTGTAACTTCAACCGTCCGGTCAACGGCAAACCGGCGCTGTTCACCCACGACGAAGTGATCACCCTGTTCCACGAGTTCGGCCACGGTCTGCACCACATGCTGACCCGCATCGATACCGCCGGGGTTTCCGGCATCAGCGGGGTGCCGTGGGACGCGGTCGAGCTGCCGAGCCAGTTTATGGAAAACTGGTGCTGGGAGCCGGAAGCGCTGGCCTTTATCTCCGGTCATTATGAAACCGGTGAACCGCTGCCGCAGGCGCTGCTGGAGAAAATGCTGGCGGCGAAAAACTACCAGGCGGCGATGTTTATTCTGCGCCAGCTGGAGTTCGGCCTGTTCGATTTCCGCCTGCACGCGGAGTACAAGCCGGAGCAGGGGGCGAAAATCCTTGAGACCCTCGCGGAGATTAAAAAGCAGGTCGCCGTGGTGCCGGGCCCAACCTGGGGCCGCTTCCCGCACGCCTTCAGCCATATCTTCGCCGGCGGTTACGCGGCGGGTTACTACAGCTACCTGTGGGCTGACGTGCTGGCGGCAGACGCCTTCTCACGCTTCGAAGAAGAGGGGATCTTCAACCGTGAAACCGGTCAGTCGTTCCTCGATAACATCCTGAGTCGCGGCGGTTCTGAAGAGCCGATGGTGCTGTTCAAACGCTTCCGCGGGCGCGAGCCGCAGCTGGATGCGATGCTGGAGCATTACGGGATCAAGGGTTAAGTCTGCGGTGAAGATCTGCTTAATTGATGAAACGGGCGCCGGAGACGGCGCCTTATCTGTTTTAGCCGCCCGCTGGGGGCTGGAGCAGGATGACGATAACCTGATGGCGCTGGTGCTGACCGCTGAGCATCTGGAGCTGCGTAAGCGCGATGAGCCTAAACTCGGCGGTATCTTCGTCGATTTCGTCGGCGGGGCGATGGCCCACCGGCGCAAGTTTGGCGGCGGCCGCGGTGAAGCGGTGGCCAAAGCGGTCGGTATTAAAGGCGATTATCTGCCGGATGTCGTCGATGCCACCGCCGGATTGGGGCGTGACGCCTTTGTGCTGGCGTCGGTCGGCTGTCGCGTGCGGATGCTGGAGCGTAATCCGGTGGTCGCCGCGCTGCTCGACGATGGCCTGGCCCGCGGCTATGCCGATGCGGAAATCGGCGGCTGGCTGCAGGAGCGGCTGCAGCTGATCCACGCCTCCAGCCTGACGGCGCTGACCGATATTACCCCGCGTCCGCAGGTGGTCTACCTCGACCCGATGTTCCCGCATAAGCAGAAAAGCGCGCTGGTGAAGAAAGAGATGCGCGTCTTTCAGTCGCTGGTGGGGCCCGATTTAGACGCCGATGGCCTGCTGGCCCCGGCGCGCCAGCTGGCGACCAAACGGGTGGTGGTGAAGCGCCCGGATTACGCGCCGCCGCTGGCGGAAGTCGCCACGCCGAACGCGGTGGTGACCAAAGGGCATCGGTTTGATATATACGCCGGCACGCCGGCGTAAATTTGCAATCTATCAGGCAACGCGCCGTCATGTTGCCGGGTGGCGGCTGCGCCTTACCCGGCCTACATAATCATTTATATATCAGATGGATAACATTCCCGCAGGTCCGGGCTGAGAAAGGCGTAAACCGACGATCATCTCTACCGCTCAGCTTCCCCCGGGGTATTAATCATCCGGTTCAGCCACGGCACCATCAGCGCCATCACCACCGTGACCCCCAGGGTCACCAGGCCAATTTTACTGAACACGCTGGTGTAAACGGGCAGCGTCTGCAGCGGGTCGGTGATATTTTCCGGCACCGCGGTGAAGGTCGCCACATAGCCGCCGAGCAGGAACGCGGCGGCCTGGGTCAGGAACCACATCCCCAGAATAAAGCCCATCAGATGCTGCGGCACCAGCGCGGCGACCATCGCCAGCCCCAGGGCGCTGATCAGCAACTCGCCCAGGCTCTGGAACAGATAAACCAGCACAATAAACCACGGCGAGGTTAATCCCTGGGCGTCGGCGAACCACATCCCGGCGGCCGCGGCGGTAAGGAAGCCCAGCGCGCAGAGGAACATCCCGAGGGTAAATTTCACCGGCATGGTCAGGTCTTTACCCTTGTGGCCGAGATGGGTGTAGATCGCCGCCAGCACCGGGCTGGCCACCACCACCCAGAAGGGGTTCAGGGCCTGGAAACTGACCGGGTTGATGGTAAAACCCAGGATCTGATGATGGACGTTATTGATGGCGAAGAAGTTCAGCGAGGTCGGCATCTGGGCGTAGAGAATGTAAAACAGCACCGCCTCGATCATCAGGATAAAGGCGACGAACATTTTGTTGCGCCCGGTTTTATCAAGGCGAAACGCCTCGCGGAAAAAGAACGCAATAACCACGACCGACAGGACAATCAGCACCAGGTTGGCGATCATCACGTTATGCATCAGCCAGGCGCAGAGAAAAATCATCACCACCGTACCGGCCAGCACCAGCGCCAGATTGCGCAGGCTGAGGGGGCGATGATCGGGCTCGGAACCAATCTCTTTCACCATCCCGCGGCAGGCGAGGTAGACCAGCAGCGCGATAATCAGCCCCGCGCCGCACAGGTTATAGGTCACCGCGTAGCCAAACTTTTCCGCGATCACCGGCGCCAGCGACAGCGACAGCAGCGAACCGATGTTTATCGACATATAAAACAGGGTAAACGCCCCGTCGAGACGGGCATCCTTCGGCGGATAGCATTTTGACAGCAGGCTCGCCGGGTTGGCTTTAAACAAACCGTTGCCGACGGCGATGGTGCCGAGGGCGATAAAGATCAGCTGCGGTTTCAGCAGCGACATCCCGGTCATAAAGTAGCCGATGGCCAGCACAATCGCGCCGAGCACCAGCGTGCGTTTGGTCCCCAGCAGATGGTCGCCCACGTAGCCGCCGATGGAGATCAGCCCGTAAACCAGCGCCGCGAAGGCGCCGAAGGTGATAAAGGCCTGTTCCTGAGAGAAGCCCAACTGTTTAACAAAGAAGACCGCCAGGATCCCCTGAACGCCGTAATAGCCAAAACGTTCCCAGAGCTCCACAAAGAAGATCATAAAGAACGGACGAGGTTGCTGCAGCAAGCCCGTAGGTGCAGTTGTATTCATATTCCTTCGCCTTGTATTACTTTCCCAAAAAGTATGAACGCGTATGCCAGAACGCGCCGAAAATGTCTGATAACTCGCCATGCTGCGGTTATTGGCTTATTGAATAGATTATTATATAGATGTTTTAGTGAATAACTGGTTGATCACACTAATTGAATGGCTTTTTTATGGAGTTAAGCTCTATTGTCTGGCGAGGCGGAAGCGAAAATAAAAACGCCCGCAGCGGCGGGCGTCTGGCATGACACAACGGGACGGTTATTCGTCTTCTTCGTCGCGTAGCGGGACAATCAGCATGTCGACATGGACGGTGTTGATCAGCTGACGGGCAGAGGACATCAGCTTGCTCCAGAAGTCCTGATGGTGGCCGCAGACCACCAGGTCCATATCATATTTTTTAATCGCATCGACCAGCACCTGGCCCAGGTCGCCGCTGCCGCTCAGGGTCTCGGTGATCGGGTAGCCGGCGTTGGTCGAGAGCTCGGTCAGCGCGTGATGGGTCTCTTCGGAGATGCGTTTTTGCATGTCGCCGAGGTTCACGTCAATCAGCCCGGTGTAGAGGTCGGAGTAATTCACATCCACGTGGATCAGGGAGACTTTCGCGTTATACGGGCGGGCCATAGAAACGGCTTTTTCAACCAGTACTTTACTCTCCGGGGACAGGTCTACTGCAATCAGAATATGTTTGTAAGCCATAGTGTTACTCCTTCCATAAGTTTGTCGATGACCATTGGACCTGACAGCTGGTGCTGCCGTTTCGCCCGCGTCCTGCGTGCTACATTCGCGGGAGGGTAGCCTTTAAGGACTTCATTGTAGAAGATATTTCTTACCTTATAGCGCCCCCCGCACTCCGTCAATGCACTGGGTTCACCTAAAAGTTAAACAAATTTATCCGTCTTACGTATTGATAACGAATAACCTTGTGGTAAAAAAATTAATGGATCTCCTACACTATTTAATGAGCCGGTCGGAAAAATAAATGTGATCGGAATCGCACTCTTTACGGTATTGTCGTCGGTTATTTGGGGAGCGGTAGCCGCGGAGGGTTTCTCCGTGGGCGGGTCGCCGGGGAGGAGGTATGATCAGCACTATTGCGCTGTTTTGGGCCCTGTGTGTCGTTTGTGTGGTGAATATGGCACGCTACTTCTCATCGTTGCGTGCATTATTGGTTGTGCTACGTGGTTGCGATCCCTTGCTCTATCAGTACGTCGATGGCGGCGGCTTTTTTACCTCGCACGGGCAGCCCAGCAAACAGATGCGCCTGGTGTGGTATATCTATGCCCAGCGCTACCGTGACCATCATGACGATGAATTTATTCGTCGCTGCGAACGTGTTCGTCGCCAGTTTATTCTGACCAGCGCCCTGTGCGGCCTGGTGGTGGTGAGCCTGATTGCGTTGATGATTTGGCACTGACGGCATCTTCGGGATAAAAAAACGGGCCAGCAAGCTGGCCCGTTTTGAACGAATAACGCTTAAATCAGCTTCAGGGAGAGCCAGTAAAGGACGCCTGAAAGGATAATCGCTGCCGGCAGGGTCAGCACCCAGGCCATCAGAATGCTCGTCACCGTCTTTTTCTGCAGACCACCGCCATCCACCAGCATCGTCCCCGCTACCGAGGAGGAGAGTACGTGGGTGGTGGAGACCGGCATCCCGGTGTAGCTCGCCAGACCGATAGACACCGCCGCAGTCATCTGCGCCGACATCCCCTGGGCGTAGGTCATGCCCTTCTTACCAATCTTCTCACCGATAGTGGTCGCCACGCGGCGCCAGCCGATCATGGTGCCAATACCCAGCGCCAGCGCGACCGCCATTATAATCCAGATTGGCGCGTACTCGATGGTGCTCAGCATATCGGTTTTCAGTTTCTTCAGCAGACGCTGGTCGTCAGCGCTCACGTCCGGCAGTTTCGCCACTTTGTCGGTGGTGTCGGAGATGCAGAGCATGATGCGACGCAGCTGGCCGCGCTGTTCCGGTTTTAGCGACTCGTAGTTCTCAACGCCGGTCAGCATGGTCTTCACGCGGTCAAGGGCGTTGATGGTGTTCGCCGGATGACAATGAAACTCGCCGTTGGCCGCGGTATTGGTGTCCGGAGAGGGAACCAGCTGGTCAACGCCGGTGGCTTTCTTCAGCAGGTCAGGGCGCTGCTGGAAGAAGGTTTCCACGTTGTTGACCGCATCGCGGGTACGGGTGATTTCGTAACCGGAGGCGTTCATATTCACCACGAAGCCCGCCGGGGCGACGCCAATCAGGACCAGCATCACCAGACCAATACCTTTCTGTCCATCGTTAGCGCCGTGAGAGAACGACACGCCGATAGCGGACAGGATCAGGGCGATACGGGTCCAGAACGGCGGCTTTTTCTTGCCGTCTTTCTTTTCACGCTCCGCTGGGGTCAGGTGGATACGCGCCCGTTTCTTGGTGCCGCTCCAGTAGCGACGCAGCAGGAAAATCAGGCCGCCCGCGATCACCAGGCCGACGATAGGCGAGATAATCAGCGATCCAAAAATGCCGATGACTTTCGGGATATTCAGCGCGTCAACGACCGACGTACCGGTCATTAAGGCATTGGTGAGACCGATCCCGATGATAGCGCCGATCAGCGTATGGGAACTGGATGCCGGCAGGCCGAAGTACCAGGTGCCGAGGTTCCAGATGATCGCCGCCAGCAGCATAGAGAACACCATGGCGAGGCCATGTGCGGAACCCATGTTAAGCAGCAGATCGGTCGGCAGCATATGCACGATGGCATAGGCTACGCTGAGACCCCCCAGCAGAACGCCGAAGAAGTTGAAGAGCGCCGCCATCGCCACAGCGAGCTGTGAGCGCATAGCGCGAGTGTAGATAACCGTAGCCACCGCGTTTGCGGTATCATGGAAACCGTTAATCGCTTCGTAAAACAGTACAAAAGCTAAAGCAAGCAATAATAATAGTCCGGTATGTAAATCCAGACCGGCAAATAAATGTAGCATAGGACGTTACGCCATTTTGAGGACATGAACGCGGCGCATTATCAGTGACTTTAGCGGCGCGGGCAAAGTGAAATATAGACTTTTTTTGATTTTCTTCCTGTTTAGGTTTTACCCTGTTGGGAGTAATCCTATATCTTTCAATGATGTATCTAATGCGGGATTTTTCCCGCTGGTGTGACCAGAGTGAAATATTTACAAAACCCGACAATTGGGGAACGAGGAATGCGCTGTGGAAAGGTTTGATGCCATTGTCGTTGGCGCCGGAGCGGCGGGAATGTTTTGCGCAGCGCAGGCGGGGCAGCTCGGCTGTCGCGTTCTGCTGCTCGACAACGGCAAAAAGCCGGGGCGAAAAATTCTGATGTCCGGCGGCGGTCGCTGCAACTTTACCAATATGTATGTTGAGCCGGCGGCCTATTTGAGCCAAAACCCGCATTTTTGCAAATCTGCCCTGGCGCGCTACACCCAGTGGGACTTTATCGAGCTGGTCGGCAAATATGGCATCGCCTGGCATGAGAAAACCCTCGGTCAGCTGTTTTGCGATGATTCGGCGGAACAGATCGTCAATCTGTTGCTGGCGGAATGCGAAAAGGGCGGCGTGCAGATCCGCCTGCGCAGCGAAATCCTCTGCGTCGAGCGCGACGAGCAAGGTTACCGGCTCCAGGTGAACGGCGAAACGCTGGCGACCAAAAAGCTGGTGATCGCCTCCGGCGGCTTGTCGATGCCGGGCCTTGGCGCCTCGCCGTTCGGCTATAAAATCGCCGAACAGTTCGGCCTGAAGGTGCTGCCGACCCGTGCGGGTCTGGTGCCGTTTACCCTGCACAAGCCGCTGCTTGAGCAGCTGCAGGTTCTCTCCGGCGTCTCGGTGCCGTCGACCATCACCGCCGAGAACGGCACCCTGTTCCGCGAAAATCTGTTGTTCACCCATCGCGGCCTTTCCGGACCGGCGGTGCTGCAAATTTCCAGCTACTGGCAGCCCGGCGAGTTCGTCACCGTGAATCTGCTGCCGGACTGCAATCTTGAAGACTTCCTTAACGAGCAGCGCGGCGCGCATCCCAACCAGAGCCTGAAAAACACCCTCGCGATGCAGTTGCCGAAGCGGCTGGTGGAGTGCCTGCAGCAGCTGGGGCAAATTCCTGATGTCACGCTGAAGCAGCTGAACGTTCGCGACCAGCAGGCGCTGGTGGAGACGCTGACCGCCTGGCGCGTGCAGCCGAACGGCACCGAAGGCTACCGGACGGCGGAGGTGACCCTCGGCGGCGTGGACACCAATGAGCTCTCGTCGCGTACTATGGAGGCGCGCAAGTCGCCGGGCCTCTACTTTATCGGCGAAGTGATGGACGTCACCGGCTGGCTCGGCGGGTATAACTTCCAGTGGGCGTGGTCAAGCGCCTGGGCCTGCGCGCAGGCGCTGGTGGACGCTTAAACTAAGGGCCCGGGCATTCGGCGCCCGGGCGTGTAGGTTAGTTCAACCCAAGAAAATACTGGGCGATTTTGAAATAGATGATCAGTCCGGTGCCATCGATCAGCGTGGCGATAAACGGCGCGGAAACCACCGCCGGATCGATGCCGATCCGTTTAAGCACCATCGGGATGACCGACGAGACAATCGCGCTCCACAGGGTAATGCATACCAGCGTCAGGCTGACGATCAGCGTGATTTCCATGCCGATGCCCATCATCCAGGCGCGCAGGCAGCCCGCCAGCCCCAGCGTTAAGGCAATCAGAAATGAGGTCGATACCTCTTTGCGGATCACCCGCCCCATATCGCGCAGCCGTACTTCTCCCAGCGCCATCGAGCGCACCAGCGTCGAGGTGATCTGCGTTCCGCTGTTGCCGCCGGTACCGATGAGCAACGGAATAAAGAAGGCCAGCGCGATGGCCGATTCCAGCGCCTCTTCAAAATGCTGCAGCACGCTGCTGGTGTAGGCTTCGGCCACGAACAGCAGCAGCAGCCACACCGAGCGTTTCTTCCACAGCGTCCAGGGGCTGATGTCCAGATACGGTTTTTCCAGCGGCAGCGTCGCCCCCTGCAGCTGGGCGTCCTCGGTGACGTCATCCTCCAGCAGATGGGCGATCTCCTTTTCCATCAGGCAGCCGACCAGCTCGCCTTTATCGACGACGGGAACCAGGTCGAGGCCGCGCTCGTTGAGCTCGGCAATCACCTGCGGGCGTTCATCGTCAGGTTTGACGCGGAACAGGCAGCTGTCCATCAGGTAGCGGATAGACTGCCCGACATCCCCTTCCTGCAGTAGCTTTTTGACCGACAGGCTGCCGCGCAGCTTCTTGCCGGCGACCACAAACACCTGGCCGGGAATATCATCGCTGGTGAGCTGTGAGATAAAGTGCTCCCGCGCTTCATGGACGCTGAGATGTTCCTGCAGCGTAATAAAGTCGGTACGCATGTACTGGGCGATGGCATCGCCGTCGAAGCCAGAGGTCGCCTGATGGGCGGCGCAGAGTTGAATGGAAGACATGATTAAAATCCCTATAAAAAATCACTCATAGGGGCGAACAAGACAGGGTTAGCGCAGGCAGATCCCTACGTCCTGGTTTTAGCACTGCATAACGTATCTGAACGGTCATGACCGCCAGAAGTTACCTTGGCAACACCTTGATTCGATGGAAGCCTGTATTTCCCTGAGTGGTCTCTCTCGATACCAACAGGGCGGTAACTTGTATTTATGCAGGAGCCTCGCCATAACGAGATCGTTAAATGAGGCGCCATTATTGGCGAAGAGGGATAATTCACAAAGCGTATAGTTTAGGTGGTTTATCAACTGTTGATAAACCACCCAGGCATTTTCAAATAGTTAATCATCCGCTAAACACTGCAAATGCCCATGGCGCACACCGCGCTGGGCAATCACGTCGTCGGCAAAATGCTGCACCTCGGCCATGTCTCCTTTCAGCACCGCAATCTCCAGGCAGTCGTCATGGCTGATATGCACATGCAGCGTGGCGACGGAGAGATCGTGATGATGATGCTGGGTGGCCACCAGCCGGCTCGCCAGTTCGCGTTTTTCATGCTCGTAGACATATGACAGGACGGCATAACCGCGCCGCGGCTCCGACGGCGCGGGATCCTGGTTGAGGGCGTCGCGCAGAATATCGCGTACCGCCTCCGAACGGTTGTGGTAGCCGCGGCGGGCGCTGAGCGCATCGAGAGCGGCCAGCAGGTCATCATCAAGGGTCAGGGTTACGCGCTGCATGGCATGGCCTCGTTGAGCAGAGTGGCAGGAAAAGGTGGCAGCACCGCCTGCTGGAGCGCCTGTCCGGCAGGGGAGCGCAGGCGCAGCGGTAGACTGACCGTTGCGGTTTCGACGATGCGTCCGTGCTCCATCACCAGCACCCGCTGGCAAAAGCGCTCCACCAGCCGCAGGTCGTGGGTAATGAACAGGCAGGCGGTGCCAAACCGGGCCTGCAGGCGCTTCAGCAGGGCGATAATCTCCACCTGCAGCAGCAGATCGAGATTCGAGACCGCTTCATCCAGGATCAACAGCTGCGGCCGCACCGCCAGGGCGCGAGCCAGGCAGACGCGCTGCAGCTGTCCGCCGCTGAGCTGCGCCGGGCGTTTATCGAGCAGCGTCGTGGAAAGGTCGACCGCGTGCAGCATCTCTTCCACCCGCCGTGCGCGCTCCTCGCGCGACAAGCGGAACAGATGGCGCAGCGGCTCGCTGACGATCTCGCGCACCGTTTTGCGCGGATTCACCGCGCTGAAGGCGTCCTGAAACACCAGCTGAATATCACGGCGGAAGGCGCCGATGGCCTCACCCTTCAGGGCGGTCAGCGGTGTGCCGCGCCAGACAATATCGCCGTGCTGCGGCGTTTCCAGGCCCACCAGCATCCGCGCCAGGGTGCTCTTGCCGCAGCCGCTGCGCCCGAGCAGGGCCACCGTTTCGCCGGGGGCGATGGCGAGTTGGATCTCGTGCAGGACCCTGCCGTGGCGGGGGTAATCGTGGCTCACCCCGTTGACGCTGAGTAAATTCATGCTGTTTTCTCCAGTCCGTACAGCGCCAGATGCGCCGCCAGCAGGCGCTGGCTCAGCGGGTGCTGTGGGGCGCTGAACAGCGTGTTTACATCGCACTGTTCAACGAGGCGACCGTTCTCCATGACCGTCACGTCATCCGCCAGCCGCGCCACAACGCCCATGTCATGCGTCACCAGCAGCAGCCCCAGACCGCGGCTGGCGACGATATCCGCCAGCAGATCGAGGATCCGCGCCTGGGCGATGGCATCGAGGTCGGTGGTCGGCTCGTCGGCGATGATAAAGGGCGCGCGGCTGAGCAGGGCGAGGGCGATCATCATCCGCTGCAGCATGCCGCCGCTCATCTCGAAGGGATAGCGGCTGAGCAGCGAGCGCGGATTATCCAGACCCACCTCTTCCATCACCGCCAGCAGGGCGGCGTCATTCGCTTCGCGTCCCGCCGCCCGGCAAGTTTCCCGGGCGTGGGCGGCCATGGTATGCAGCGGATTAAAGGCGCTGCGTGGGTTCTGCATGATGGTAGCGATAGTCGCGCCGCGCAGCTGTTCGCCGTGCACCGGCATGCCGTCAAGCAACACCCGGCCGGCGGTCTGGCTGACGCCGGGCGGCAGCAGGCCCAGCGCGGCGGCGCAGGTAAGCGATTTCCCGCTGCCGCTGCTGCCGAGCAGCGCCAGCACCTTGCCGCGGCGCAGGGTAAGAGAGACGTCGCTGACCAGCGGGCGGTCGGCGGCAAGGGCGATCTGTTGCAGTTGGATCTTTTGCGGCATCAGTGGCTATGCTCCGCGATCAGGTGAGGATCGAGGCGATCGCGCAGCGCGTCGCCCAGCAGGTTAAAGGCCATCACGCTGATGAACAGCGCCAGCCCCGGCCAGACCATCTGCAGCGGCTGGGTCCAGATATACTGCCGGGCGTCGTTGATCATCACCCCCCATTCCGCCGTCGGCGCGCTGACGCCGAGGCCAAGGAACGACATACCGGCCACGTGAAGCATCATATGGCCGATATCCAGTGAGGCGAGCACCAGCAGCGAGGGGATCACCGCCCCTGCCAGATGGTCGCTGAACAGCCGCCACTGGCTGGCGCCGCTCAGGCGGGCGGCGAGGATAAATTCGCGCTGGCGCAGGGAGACCACCAGATTACGCACCATTCTGGCGTACCAGGCCCAGTGCGATAGCGCAATGGCGAGGATCACGTTGGTCAGCCCGGTGCCGAGCACCCCCACCATAAAGAACGACAGGATCGAGGTTGGAAAGGTCATAAACAGTTCGGCGAGGCGCATCAGGCCGCGGTCGGCGCGGCCGCCCAGCAGCCCGGCGCTGCCGCCAACCGCCAGACCGATCAGCAGCACCAGCAGCAGGCAGGCCATTACCGCCCCCAGCGAGACGCGGGTAGCGGCCAGCAGGCGCGAGAAAATATCCCGTCCTAGATGATCGGTCCCCAGCCAGTGCGCTGCCCCTGGCGGCAGCAGTCGCTGCTGCAGGTTAATCGCCGCCGGATCCCAAGGTAGCCACCAGCCGCTGCCGATGGCGATGACCGCCAGCAGCGCAATAACCAGCATGGCCAGTTTCACCGGCCAGCGGAAGTTTCGCAGCCATCTCATACGCTCACCTCCTCATGGCGGCGCAGGCGCGGGTCGAGCGCCGCGTTGAGCACATCCACCGCCAGGTTAGCCAGCACGAACACCGTGACCATCATCAGCGTAAAGCACTGAATCACCGGGTAATCGCGATTGAAGATCGCGGAAACCGCGTAGCGGCCGACCCCCGGCCAGGCAAAGATATTTTCGATAATCATGGTGCCGCCGATCAGCTCGCCAATGTGCATGCCCATGGCGGTCACCACCGGCAGGGTGGCGTTGCGCAGGATATGCCGCCGCTCCACCTGGCGCGCGCTCAAGCCGCGCAGCCGCGCCCACACCACGTGACGCTGACTGGAGACCTCCAGCATGCTGGCGCGCAGCAGGCGGGCGTTGATCGCCAGCGACATAAAGGCGATGGAGACGGCGGGCAATATCAGGTGCTGCCAGTCGCCGTACCCCATCGCCGGAAGCCACTGCAGATGCACGGAAAAAAGCATCACCAGCAGAAAGGCCAGCCAGAAGTTCGGCATCGACACGCCGAGGAAGGCAATCAGCCGCACAGCAAAGTCAGGCAGGCGATCGCGATGGCGCGCCGCCCAGATCCCCAGCGGCAGCGAGGTGACGAGGATCAGCGCCAGCGCCGCGCCGGTGAGCAGCAGAGTGGCCGGCAGGAAGTGCAGCAGGTCATCCAGCACCGGTCGCCGGGTGGCATAGGAGAGGCCAAAGTCCAGGTGCAGCGCCCGCCACAGCCAGTGCAGATACTGCATCGCCAGCGGCTGGTTGAGCCCCAGCAGTTCGCGGGTCGAGGCGACCATCTCTTCAGTGGGCGGCAGGTTCGACAGGCGTAAATAATCCAGCGCCGGGTCGCCGGTGCCGAGCCGCAGCAGCAGAAAGATGATGGCGGAGGCGGCGAGCAGCAGCGGGATCAGCAGCAGCAGGCGGCGTAAAATATAGCGTAGCATTATGGCGTTACCGGTTTAATCTGGTCGAAAGGGATCTCGGTGCTCACCGGCGCGAACGGGATCTCCCCGACCTCCTGGCGCGCAACCGACATCAGCGAGACATAGCTGATGGGCAGGTACACCGCGTCCTGGTGCAGGCGGCTCAGCACATCGTGGTACAGCCGTTTCCGCTGCGCCTCGTCGCTGGTGGTCAGCACCTCGCTAATCTCTTTATCAATCAGCCCTTTGTCGGGCAGGCCGCGCTGGGCCTGATAATCGGCATGGGAGGGCACGCGCATCGAGCTTAAAAAGGCATGCGGATCGTAGGGGGCGCCCCAGGTGCGATTGAAGATCATGCCGAACCGCCCTTCGCGCTGGCGCGCATAGATGCTGCTCTCCTCCTCGCCCACCAGGGTGACGCGGACGCCGACCTCCCGCAGATTGGCCTGAATAATTTCGGCCATCGATTTAGCCAGCGCGTCGGTGCCGATAAACGCCAGCTCAATCGCCAGCGGTTGCCCGGCCTTTTGTCGCCAGGGCTGGCCTTCCGGTTGCTGCCAGCCGGCCTGCGCCAGCAGGGCGCGGGCTTTTGCCGGGTCGTAACGGCGCGGCGTCAGATCCTGCGGGGCGTAGGGGACCGAGGGCGCAAACAGGGTGTCGGCAACCTGCTGGGTGCCGTAGAGCACGCTATCAACGAGGGTCTGCTTGTCGACGGCGTAGTTGAGCGCCTCGCGAACCGCCTGCTCGCGGGTCGGGCCCTGGCTGGCGTTCAGCGCCAGCATCACCGTCTCCGCCGGGGCGGAGAGACGAGCCGCGTAGCCGGGGTGATGACGAAAGCGTTCGAAGGTATCCAGCGGCAGCAGCCCCTCGTCGCCGTAGAGCATGTCGATTTCTCCGGTTTCGAACGCCACCGCGCGGCTGGTGGCGTCGGGGATCACTTTGATGGTGATTTGCTGTAGCGCGGGTTTATTACCCCAGTAGCGTTCGTTGCGTACCAGCACGTCGCGCTGATTGAGCTGCGAACTCGCCAGTCGCCACGGCCCGGTGCCGATCGGGGCTTTGATGCCGTTGGCGGTGCCGCCATCGATAAACTGCGAGGGGGCGATAAAGCGGAACGGGCGGGGTAGGGCCAGCTCTTGGAGTAAGGGGGCGTAGGCGCTTTTCAGGGTGAGCTGCAGCTCGCTGGCGCTGAGCGCCCGCACGTCGGTTATCTGATTGGCGAGCTCAAGCCAGGCGTGGCGTTGGCGGTTGGCGAGCACCGCCTGGAAATTAGCCGCCGCGGCCTGGGCGTTAAAGGGTTCGCCGTTGGAGAAGGTCACATCCTCGCGCAGGGTAAACCACCAGGTTTTACCATCGGCGGAGTGGCGCCAGCGGGTCGCCAGCCAGGGCTGCACGCTGCCGTCAGCCTGATACTTCACCAGCGGTTCATAGACCATGCTTTGGGCAAACATCTGGTTGGGCGTATAGAGATGCGGATTCAGCGGGCCGACGTTCACCGGCCAGGCGGTAGTAAGCGAGTGCTGCGCGGCCTGAGCCAGCAGAGGGGCGCAGGCGACCAGCGCCAGCAGAGTGAGGCGGAAAATAGACAAGACGGCGTTCTCAGCGACAGGAAAGTATGACGATTTTAGTGATTCATCATACTTTCGGAGTAACCTGGATCAATATTGCGCCAGAAAGTATAAGTAATCCGTATGATTATGCGCAGGGGCAGGCGCCGCCTTACCCCTCAGGGCGCCCGGAACAACCCCAGCAGCGTGGCCACCTGTTCGTCGATCGGCGCCAGATCCCGCTTGACGATCAGATGCAGCGGCGTCGCGCGGCGCGCGCCGTGGCTGAGGGGCAGCCGCTTCAGCACGCCCTGATCGAGATGGGAACGAATGCGCTCTTCCGGCAGCCAGCCGAAGCCGACCTGATACATCACTGCATCAATGGCCGCGTCAATGGTGGAGAAGGTCCAGGCGTCACGCGTCGCCTGGCCATCGCCGGTCTGGTCGGCAATGCGCACCAGCGGCCATGGCGCCAGCGCGCTATCCTCCAGCGGACCGTCGAGGGCGGCGAGAGGATGGTCGCGGTGGGCGACGGCGATAAAATCAATATTCATCAGCCACTCTCCGCGGCCGGTAATATCCTGGCGGCGGGTCAGAACCATGACATCGGCTTCCGTTCGCGCCGCGCCCTCGTCATCAATATTTTCCAGCACTTCGGTGAGTCTGACCTGAGTCTGCGAATAACGCTGCTGAAACTGGCGCAAAATGGCGAACAGCCGCTGGCGCGGGAAAATGCTGTCGACCACCAGGTCCAGACGGGTGCGCGCCCCGTTGCGCAGAGTGGCAGCATGCGTCTCAACGTAGGCGAAGGCCTGCAGCAACGGTTTGACCTGATTCAGCAGCAGTTCGCCGGCCGGGGTCAGCACCGCCCGCCGACCGGACGGCGCCAGCAGCGCCACCCCTAAGCGCTCCTGCAGCAGCGCGAGGTTATAGCTCACCGAAGACTGACTGCGGTTGGTCTCCTCCGCCGCTCTGGCAAAGCTCCCGAGTTCCACTACCTTTTCCAGTAATGCCCACTGCTCCAGGGTTGTCTTGTGCATAATCAATCTAAAATTTGGATGTATTTAATCCAAACATAGCGTTATTCATTCAATTTTTAAAGACGTATGCTGTCCTCAACAACACAGAGGAGAATAAATGATGAGCACTTTCGACAAACATGACCTCAGCGGCTTTATCGGTAAACATCTGGTCTACACCTACGACAACGGCTGGAACTACGAAATTTACGTCAAAAACGGCCACACCCTCGACTACCGTATTCACAGCGGCATCGTCGGCAATCGCTGGGTGAAAGATCAGGAAGCGTACATCGTGCGGGTGGGGGAAAGTATCTACAAAATCTCCTGGACCGAACCGACCGGTACCGACGTGAGCCTGATCGTCAACCTGGGCGATAAACTGTTCCACGGCACCATCTTCTTCCCGCGCTGGATCATGAATAACCCGGAAAAAACCGTCTGCTTCCAGAACGATCACATTCCGCTGATGAATTCTTACCGCGATGCCGGCCCGGCCTACCCGACAGAAGTGATTGACGAGTTCGCCACCATCACCTTCATTCGCGACTGTGGCGCAGATAATGATGAGGTAATTAATTGCCCGGCGAGTGAATTGCCTGCGGATTTTCCTGCAAATTTGTAATTAAGCAGAAATAACTTTGTGATCTGCGCTAACTTTTTGTCATCAAGCGTGACAAAGACAGCGTCATTAATTGTTATCTGGTTTAACCCCCGTTTACTTTCCGCGATAGCGTTCCTGTTTGCTTTTCCAGACAGGAACGTTTTTTTGTCAAAATTCTGCCATAAATAAAACCTATCATTCTGTTTATTAATGATTTATTTGGCTATGCTGAGAAAAGATTAATTTCTTAATATTATCCTAAGCAAGGTCAACTACATTAATAGTGGTCGAAATACCCTGAAATGGAATGCCGCGCTGAACTCACTTCATTTTAATTTCGTTTAAGTCCACAGGCGCAGGATATTTTATTCTAACGACCCTGATTTGTGCGTGGGTCATCTACAGAACAGGATGATGATGAGCGATTTTTTGCCTTTTTCGCGCCCGTCGATGGGCGACGCAGAGCTGGCAGCGCTGCGTGAAGTTTTAGCGTCGGGCTGGATCACCACCGGGCCGAAGAATCAGGCACTTGAAGCGGCATTCTGCCAGTTGACCGGCAACCGCCACGCGATTGCCGTCAGTTCAGCGACCGGCGGGATGCACGTGACCCTGATGGCGCTGGGTATTGGCCCCGGCGATGAAGTCATTACGCCGTCCCAGACCTGGGTCTCCACCCTCAATATGATCTGCCTGCTGGGCGCCACGCCGGTGATGATCGATGTCGATAACGACAATCTGATGATCACCCCTGAGGCGGTGGCAGCGGCGATCACCTCGCGGACCAAAGCGATTATTCCTGTGCACTACGCGGGGGCGCCAGCCGATATCGACGCCATTCGCGCGGTGGGCGAGCGCCATGGCATTCCGGTGATCGAAGACGCCGCCCATGCGGCGGGGACCCACTATAAAGGCCGCCACGTAGGCTGGCAGGGGACCGCGATTTTCTCGTTCCACGCGATCAAAAATATGACCTGCGCTGAAGGCGGGCTGGTTGTCACCGACGACGACGAGCTGGCCTCCCGCATCCGTAGCCTGAAATTCCATGGCCTCGGCGTGGACGCCTATGACCGCCAGACCCACGGCCGCGCGCCGCAGGCGGAGGTGATCGCTCCGGGCTTTAAATACAACCTTGCCGACATCAACGCCGCGCTGGCGCTGGTCCAGCTGGAAAAACTGCCTCACGCCAACCAGCGCCGGGCGGAAATTGCCCAGCGCTATCTGCGCGAACTGGCGGACACGCCGTTTACGCCCCTGAGCGTCCCGGCCTGGGATCACCAGCACGCCTGGCATCTGTTTATCATCCGCGTCGATGAGGCTGCGTGCGACATCAGCCGCGACGCGTTGATGGAAAAGCTGAAGGCGATGGGTATCGGCACCGGTCTGCACTTCCGTGCGGCCCATACGCAAAAATATTACCGCGAGCGCTTCCCTGAGGTTTCCCTGCCGAATACCGAATGGAACAGCGCCCGCATCTGTTCTCTCCCGTTGTTCCCGGACATGACCGATGACGATGTCACTCGCGTCATTTCCGCACTGCGCCAGCTGTCAGGACGTTGATATGCTTACTTACCCTCCCGTGAAGAAGGTCTCGGTGGTTATCCCGGTTTATAACGAACAGGATAGCCTGCCGGAGCTGCTTCGTCGTACGGAAACCGCCTGCGCCACGCTGGGGCGGCAATATGAAATTCTGCTGATCGACGATGGCAGCAGCGACGATTCCGCGCGCATGCTCACCGAAGCCGCCGAGGCGGAAGGCAGTCACGTCGTCGCCGTGCTATTAAACCGTAACTACGGCCAGCACTCGGCGATCATGGCCGGCTTCAGCCATGTGACGGGCGATCTGATTATTACCCTTGATGCCGACCTGCAAAACCCGCCGGAAGAGATCCCCCGGCTGGTGGCGAAGGCGGATGAAGGTTACGACGTGGTGGGCACCGTCCGTCAGAACCGTCAGGACAGCATCTTCCGCAAAACCGCCTCGAAGATGATCAACCGCCTGATCCAGCGCACCACCGGCAAAGCGATGGGCGACTACGGCTGCATGCTGCGCGCCTACCGTCGCCACATTATCGACGCGATGCTCAACTGCCACGAGCGCAGCACCTTTATCCCGATTCTGGCGAATACCTTCGCCCGTCGCGCGGTGGAGATCCCGGTGATGCACGCCGAGCGTGAATTCGGCGACTCCAAATACAGCTTTATGCGCCTGATCAACCTGATGTACGACCTGGTGACCTGTCTGACCACCACGCCGCTGCGTCTGCTCAGCATTTTCGGCAGCGTGATAGCCCTGCTGGGCTTCGCCTTCGGCCTGCTGCTGGTGGTGCTGCGTCTGGCCTTCGGCCCGCAGTGGGCGGCGGAAGGGGTGTTTATGCTCTTCGCCGTGCTGTTTATGTTCATCGGCGCCCAGTTTATCGGTATGGGCCTGCTCGGGGAGTATATCGGACGCATCTATAACGACGTGCGCGCGCGTCCCCGCTACTTTATTCAACGTGTTGTTCGCCAGCCGGAAACGGCATCTAAAGAGGAAGATCGTTCATGAAAGCCGTAGTCTTCGCTTATCACGATATGGGCTGCACCGGTATCCAGGCTCTGCTGGACGCCGGGTATGATATCGCTGCTATTTTCACCCACCCGGATAACCCTGGCGAAAACCATTTCTTTGGCTCCGTGGCGCGCCTTGCTGCCGAGCAGGGCATTCCGGTGTGGGCGCCGGAAGACGTGAACCATCCGCTGTGGATTGAGCGTATCCGCGAGATGAAGCCGGACGTGCTGTTCTCCTTCTACTACCGCAATCTGCTGGGCGATGAGATCCTCCGTCTCGCGCCGAAAGGGGCGTTTAACCTGCACGGTTCGCTGCTGCCGAAATATCGCGGCCGCGCGCCGCTGAACTGGGTGCTGGTCAATGGCGAAAGCGAAACCGGCGTCACCCTGCACCGGATGGTGAACCGCGCTGACGCGGGGGATATCGTCGCCCAGCAGGCCGTGGCGATTGGCCCGGATGACGCCGCCCTGACGCTGCACCGCAAGCTGTGCGCCGCCGCCACCGGGCTGCTGGGCCAGGCGCTGCCGGCGATCCTCGCCGGAACCACCGATGAACGTCCGCAGGATCACAGCCAGGCGACCTATGTGGGGCGTCGTACCCCGGAAGATGGCCGCCTCGACTGGGAGCAGTCGGCGCAGACCCTGCACAATCTGGTGCGCGCCGTCTCCGATCCGTGGCCGGGCGCCTTCGGCTACGCCGGCGCGAACAAGTTTATCGTCTGGAAATCCCGCGTCCGTCATGATCTGCCGGCAGCTAAGCCGGGTACCGTTATCTCCGTTGCGCCGCTGATCGTGGCGTGCCAGGAGGGGGCGCTGGAGATTGTCACCGGTCAGACCGAACGCGGGGTGTACATGCAGGGCGCCCAGCTGGCGCAGGGGCTGGGCCTGGTGTCCGGGGCGGTGATCAGCAGCAAACCGGTGGTGGCGGTTAAGCGTCGCACCCGGGTGCTGATCCTCGGCGTCAATGGCTTTATCGGTAACCATCTGACCGAACGCCTGCTGCAGGACGACAACTATGAGATTTACGGCCTGGATATCGGCTCCGACGCCATCAGCCGTTTCCTCGACTGCCCGCGTTTCCACTTTGTGGAAGGCGATATCAGCATTCACTCCGAGTGGATCGAATATCACATTAAGAAATGCGACGTGGTGCTGCCGCTGGTGGCCATCGCCACCCCTATCGAGTACACCCGCAACCCGCTGCGCGTCTTCGAGCTGGATTTCGAAGAGAACCTGAAGATCATCCGCGACTGCGTGAAATACAATAAGCGCATCATCTTCCCGTCGACCTCGGAAGTGTACGGCATGTGCACTGATAAAAACTTCGACGAAGACACTTCCAATCTGGTGGTCGGGCCGATCAACAAACAGCGCTGGATCTACTCGGTCTCCAAGCAGCTGCTGGACCGCGTGATCTGGGCCTACGGCGATAAGAATGGCCTGAAGTTCACTCTGTTCCGTCCGTTCAACTGGATGGGGCCGCGTCTGGATAACCTCAACGCCGCGCGTATCGGCAGCTCCCGCGCCATCACCCAGCTGATCCTCAACCTGGTGGAAGGCTCGCCGATCAAGCTCATCGAAGGCGGTAAGCAGAAGCGCTGCTTCACCGACATCAGCGATGGTATCGAAGCGCTGTTCCGCATCATCGAGAACAAAGACGGCCGCTGCGACGGGCAGATCATCAACATCGGTAACCCGGATAACGAAGCAAGCATCAAAGAGCTGGCGGAGATGCTGCTGGCCTGCTTCGAACGCCATCCGCTGCGCGATCGCTTCCCACCGTTTGCCGGCTTCCGCGAAGTGGAAAGCAGCGACTACTACGGCAAGGGCTATCAGGACGTTGAGCATCGCAAACCGAGCATCCGCAACGCCAAACGCTGCCTGAACTGGGAGCCGAAGGTGGAGATGGAAGAGACCGTTGAGCATACGCTGGACTTCTTCCTGCGCACGGTTGAACTGGTGGACGCTAAAAATCCATGAAACAGGTCGGCTTACGCATAGATGTCGATACCTTTCGCGGCACGCGGGACGGCGTTCCGCGGCTGCTGGACCTGCTGGGTCAGCACGGGATCCGGGCAAGCTTCTTCTTCAGCGTCGGGCCGGACAATATGGGGCGCCACCTGTGGCGCCTGGTAAAACCGAAGTTTCTGTGGAAGATGCTGCGCTCCAGAGCGGCCTCGCTGTACGGCTGGGATATTCTGCTGGCCGGCACCGCGTGGCCGGGACGCCGCATCGGCGCGGGGAACGAGGCGGTGATCCGCGCTGCCGCCGAGTCTCATGAAGTGGGCCTGCACGCCTGGGACCACTACAGCTGGCAGGCGTGGAGCGGCGTCTGGCCGCAGGAACGGCTGACGCTGGAGGTTGAGCGCGGCCTGCTGGAGCTCGAACGCATCATCGGCCGGCCGGTCACCTGCTCGGCTGTCGCCGGCTGGCGCGCCGATCAGCGAGTGGTGAAAGCCAAAGAATCCTTCGATTTCCTCTACAACAGTGACTGTCGCGGCACGCGGCCGTTTCTGCCCCAGCTCGGCAGCGGTGTCTCCGGTACGGTGCAGATCCCGGTCACGCTGCCGACCTGGGACGAGGCGGTGGGCACGGCGGTGGATATCGCCGGCTTTAACCGCTATCTCCTCGACTGCATCCATCGCGACCCAGGCGTGCCGGTCTATACCATTCACGCCGAAGTGGAAGGCATTGCCTACGCGGATCAGTTCAATGAACTGCTGACCGTGGCGGCGGAAGAAGAAATTCAGTTTTGCCCACTGAGCCAGCTGTTGCCCGCTGACTTTAGCGAGCTGCCGTCTGGCAAAGTGGTTCGGGGTGAACTGGCTGGCCGGGAAGGCTGGCTCGGACGTGAACAATTACTGACTTCGGGTGTTTGATGAAAAGCATTCGCTATGGCGTCTCTCTGATTGCGCTGTTTGCGCTGTATTACCTGCTGCCGCTTAATTTCCGTTTGCTCTGGCAACCCGATGAAACCCGCTACGCGGAGATCAGCCGTGAAATGCTGGCCACCGGCGACTGGGTGGTGCCGCATTTTCTCGGATTGCGCTATTTCGAAAAGCCGATTGCCGGTTACTGGATCAACAGTATCGGTCAATGGCTGTTTGGCCATAATAACTTCGGCGTACGCTTTGGGTCGGTCTTCGCCATCACCATGACCGCCGTGCTGGTTGCCTGGCTGGCGTGGCGCGTCTTTCGCGACAAAAAGGTAGCTGTCCTGTCGCCGGTGATTTTTCTCACCGCGATGCTGGTGTATGCGATTGGCACCTATGCGGTGCTGGACCCGATGATCACCCTGTGGCTGGCGCTGGCGATGTGCAGTTTCTGGGGCGCGACGCAGGCGCAGAGCCGCAGCGGCAAAATACTGGGTTACGCGCTGCTGGGCGTCGCCTGCGGTATGGGGGTGATGACCAAAGGCTTCCTTGCGCTGGCGGTGCCGGTAGTGGGCGTTCTGCCGTGGGTGATCGCCCGTCGACGCTGGCGTGAAGTGCTGACCTACGGTTGGCTGGCGGTGGTCGTCTGTACGCTGGTGGTGCTGCCCTGGGGGCTGGCTATTGCCCAGCGCGAGCCGGACTTCTGGCGCTACTTCTTCTGGGTCGAGCATATTCAGCGTTTCGCCGAAAAAGACGCCCAGCACAAAGCGCCGTTCTGGTACTACATCCCGTTCCTGATCGCCGGCAGCCTGCCGTGGCTGGCCCTGCTGCCGGGGGCGCTGAAGCGCGGTTGGCTTGAGCGCGATGAGGCCCGCGGCGCGCTGTATCTGTTAGGCTGGGTGGCGATGCCGCTCCTGTTCTTCAGCATCGCCAAAGGCAAACTGCCGACCTATATCCTGCCGTGCTTTGCGCCGCTGTCGATCCTGATGGCGCGCTACGCGCTGGAGGCGGCGAATACCGGCGCGAAAGCGTTACGGGTCAACGGGATGATCAACCTGGGCGTCGGCCTGCTGGGGCTGATCGCCGTGCTGGTGGTCTCGCCCTGGGGCGTGATGCATAAGCCGGTGTGGACCAAGATTGAGCTGTATAAATGTCTGCTGGCGGCGATCGCCTTCGCCGTCTGGGCGCTGATGGGCTGGCTGGCGATGAAAGACGCTGGCCGCCGCTGGAGCCTGGCGGCGCTTTGCCCGCTCGGCCTGGCGCTGCTGGTGGGCTTCGCCATCCCGGACCGGGTTATCGACAGCAAACAGCCGCAGTTCCTCGTGGATATCGTCAGCGAATCCCTGCAGCCCAGCCGCTACGTCCTGACCAACAACGTCGGGATCGCCGGCGGCCTGGCCTGGGAGCTGAAGCGAAGCGATATTATTATGTTCGACAAACAGGGTGAGCTGAAGTACGGTCTCGACTGGCCGGACGCTCAGGGAAGCTTTGTCAGCCAGGCCGGGTTTGCCGACTGGCTGGCCGCGCATCGTCAGCAGGGGCCGGTCTCGCTGGTGCTGTTGATGGATAAAGGAGAGAGTATGCTCGACTTACCGTTACCGAAACCCGATAACGCTTACGAGCTGGGGCGGGTCGTTTTCCTTCAGTATCTGCCGCAATGAGCGTCTGGATCTGTCTGGTGTTCGCCAGCCTGCTGAGCTGCGCCGGACAGCTGTGCCAGAAACAGGCGACCCGCCCGTCCCGTCGCGGACGGCGGAGTCGTCATATACTCTTCTGGCTGGGGATGGCGCTGTTATGCCTCGGCTGCGGCATGCTGCTGTGGCTGAGCGTCCTGCAGTCAATTCCGGTGAGCATCGCCTATCCGATGCTGAGTCTGAACTTCGTCTGGGTCACCCTCGCGGGCTGGGGCATCTGGCATGAGCCGGTCGCTCCCCGCCACTGGTTTGGCGTCGGGTTGATCGTCGTGGGCATTGTCATTCTGGGGACCAGCGTCTGATGGGCTTTCTCTGGGCATTATTCAGCGTCGGCCTCGTCAGCGGCGCGCAGCTGCTGCTGCGCAGCGCCATGGTGGTGTTGCCGCCGCTGACCGATATTCTGGCGTTTCTCCAGCATCTGCTGCATCTCCAGCCCGGCACCTTCGGCCTGTTTTTCGGCCTGCTGGGCTACCTGCTGTCGATGGTCTGCTGGTACTTTGCCCTCCACCGTCTGCCGCTGTCGAAAGCGTATGCGCTGCTGAGCCTGAGCTATATCCTCGTTTGGGCCGCCGCCATCTGGCTGCCCGGCTGGCACGAGCCGTTCCACTGGCAATCGCTGCTGGGCGTGGCGATTATCGTCGCCGGCGTATTGACCATCTTCTGGCCGGTGAAACGCCGCTAGCCGGGGAGCCGGCTTTTGGGGCGCCCCGGGCCGAGCAGGATCGCCAGCTTGCTGCCCCCGACGGTGGTCTCCATCCAGATTTTACAGACGCTGGTTAACGGCACCGAGAGCAGCATTCCCACCGGCCCCAGCAGCCAGCCCCAGACCAGCAGCGACAGGAACACCACCAGGGTCGACATCCCCAGCCGGTGGCCCATCATGCGCGGCTCCACCATGTTGCCCAACACCATATGCACCACCAGAAACAGCGCCCCGACCAGCAGGCACTCATAGATGCCGCTGAACAGCAGCGCCTGCAGCATGGGCGGGATGGCGGAGATGGCGGATCCGATATTCGGCACATAGTTCAACAGGAACGCCAGCACCCCCCACATCAGCGCGAACTGCACCCCCATCGCCAGCAGCCCCAGCCAGACAATCAGGCCGGTCCACAGGCTGATCAGCGTTTTCAGCGCCAGATAGTGGGTGACGCCTTTCAGCGCCCGGTGCAGCCCGGCGATATGCAGGCGAGGGTTATTGAGGGCAAAACGCAGTTTGTAGGGCAGGTGGCGAACCTCAAACAGCATAAAGATCACCGTCATCACCAGCAGCACAATGCTGGCCATCGCCCCGGAAAGCTGGGTCATCAGCGTCGTGGCCCAGGTCATCAGCCGTTCTGAATCCATACGTCGCAGCATGCGCTCCGGATTGATATGCAGGTTGAGAAAGGGGAGATACTCCTGGAGCTGGACGATCTTACGCGTCAGGGCGCGGTTGAAATCGGGCAGCATGGCGACAAAGTCATTGAGCGACGCCGCCAGCACGCCAAGCAGCGCGGTCAGCATGACCAGCATTGCCGTTACCACCAGCGTAATGGCGAACGGGCGCCGCACCCCGCGGCGAATGAACCAGGTGACCAGCGGGTTGAGGACGATAGCGAAAAACAGCGCCAGCAGGAGCTGCACCAGAATATCGGCGGCGGCGTGGATCCCGGCGAGGATAATCACCAGCGCCGCCAGCTTAAGTAAAATATGGAGCCCGGCTTTATCAGCCTGCGGAGGGGACATAGGTATTCCTTTTGTGAGTCGCGCCTGATAAGTGTAGCGGTTCGCTGGCTGCCAATATTCCGAAAGGCGAGCGGCTTTTCCGCCATCATCTTTTGATCGCTTAAACCACGCCGCTGAAATGTTGAATGCGCGCGTCCGTCAGCGTGAACGGCGTCGGCGTACAGACCGCAATACTTAACCCATCGTGCAGAATCTGGCTGAGCGACAGCGGGCCGTGACAGGCGCTGTCAACGGAGGCCATCTGCCAGGCGCTGCCGCCGCGCTGTTTCACCAGCGCCTCTTTGCGCGTCCAGATACGCCAGAAGACCGTGAGCTGCTGCGCCGGCGAAGCCTGCGCCAGTTCCTGGTGCTCGCTTTCGCTGAACAGGGCGTTAGCCAGGCGGCGCCAGCCTTCGCGCGGGCGAATCACTTCGATGTCGCAACCCACCTCGCCTTTATCGCTGAGCAGCAGGGCAATATCGTCGCCGCTGTGGCTAAGGTTAAACCACAGCCCGCGCGCGACGGGGAAGGCAGGCTTGCCCTGTTCGCCAAGCTGAATATCCGTCAGCGGGGCAGCCGCCTGCGCCAGCAGCGCGCGGCCGGCAAGCCAGCTGGCTCGTCGCGGTCCGTTCGGCGCCTGCGCCATCAACGCAGGCGGTAACGGCAGGGCGCTAAGGGCGGAGATCTTACCCAGAAAAAGCTGATACATTTCAAGGCCAGCGTCGAATAATGATTGAGGTGTTAATGCCGCCGAAGGCGAAGTTGTTGCTCTGCAGGAATTCACACTCCAGTTTGCGCTTTTCCCCCATGATGTAATCCAGTTCGCCACAGTTGGCGTCCGGCTTATGGAGATTCAGCGTTGGCGCAAACCAGCCTTCGCGCATCATCTGCAGGCTCATCCACGCTTCTAACGCCCCGCAAGCGCCAAGCGTATGGCCGAAATAGCTTTTCAGCGAAGAGATCGGCACGCTGTCGCCGTAAACGGCCGCCGTTGCCTGGCTTTCCGCGATATCGCCGCGATCGGTGGCGGTGCCGTGGGCCGAAATATAGCCGATGTCACGGGGGCTTAAGCCCGCCATGTTTAGCGATTGTTCCATGCAGATCTGCATGGTTTCGCGCTGCGGCTGGGTAATATGGGCCGCATCGCAGTTAGTGGCGAACCCGACGATTTCACCGTAGATGGTTGCGCCGCGCGCTTTGGCATGCTCGAGATCTTCAAGGATCAGCGTGCCGGCGCCTTCGCCAATCACCAGACCATCTCGCTGTTCATCGAACGGAGAGGGGGTGAGGGCCGGTTCGTCATTGCGTTGGCTGGTGGCGAAGAGGGTATCGAATACCGCGGCTTCCGAAGGACAGAGCTCCTCGGCCCCGCCGGCCACCATCACCGTTTGGTAACCATGGCGAATGGCTTCCCAGGCGTAGCCAATCGCCTGGCTGCCGGAGGTGCAGGCGCTGGAGGTGGGGATCACGCGCCCCCGCAGACCGAAGAATAATCCGGTATTCACCGCGGTAGTATGCGGCATCATCTGCACATAGGTAGTGCCGGTGATATTGTTGGTATGTTTCTCCGTCAACATGGTGGCGAACTCGCTCACCGGACCGGTACTACCGGTTGACGAGCCGTAAGCGATGCCGGTTTGGCCGTTGGTCAGCACGGTGTCGCCGATAAGCCCGGCCTGCTCCAGCGCGAGCTCAGTGGCGCGGGTGGAGAGTCGCGATACCCGCCCCATCGCGCGGATACGCTTGCGGGTATAATGCTCCGGCAGGGTGAAATCGTCGATTGGCGCCCCCAGCAGCGTATGCAGTCCATCATACGCCAGCCATTCCGGCATCTTACGCACCGCATTTTTATATTCCCGCAGCCTGGTGGCGACATCCTGCCAGTTTTCGCCAAACGCGGTCACCCCGCCCATCCCTGTAATGACCACCCGGCGTATCATAGCATCCCCCCGTTGATGGAAATGACCTGGCGGGTGACGTAGCCCGCGATATCCGACATTAAATAGCTGGCAAGCCCGGCCACCTCGTCGGCCTGACCCATGCGTTTCATCGGGATCATGGTCATCGCCTCTTTCAGCGCGTGCTCTTCCATGTCAATCATCCCGGTGTCGATAAGACCCGGCGCAATACAGTTAACGGTGATTTTGCGTTTTGCCAGTTCTATCGCCAGCGCTTTGGTGGCGCCGATAATGCCCGCCTTGGCGGCGCTGTAGTTGACCTGGCCGCGGTTGCCCATGACGCCGGAAACCGAGGAGAGGGTGATGATACGTCCGCCCTGGCGCGCGCTAATCATCGGCATGATGCAGGGATGAATGACGTTATAAAAACTGTCGAGGTTGGTGTGGATCACGGCGTCCCAGTCGTCATCGCCAAGCGCCGGGAAGGCGCCGTCGCGGGCGATGCCGGCGTTGCTGACAATGCCATACCACGCGCCATGGTCGGCCATATCCTGCTCCAGTACCTCGCGGCATTGCTGACGATCGGCGACGTCAAAACTCAGCAGCCGGCCGTCGCCGCCAGCGGCGGTTATCGCCTCCAGCGTCTGTTGCGCCCCCGCGCGGTCGCGATGATAGTGGACGCCCACCACAAAACCGTCCGCTGCCAGCTGGCAGGCGATAGCGCGACCGATGCCTTTGCTGGCGCCGGTAACCAAAACTGAACGACTCATTCTGACGCTCCTTGTTGAAATAAAGTGCTAAGTTCTTCTGTTGTGGGCTGGAAGGTGTTGACCCGCCCGCTGGCCAGGACGTCATCGTCCGCCATAATGGTGCCTTCGAAGCTGCCGAAACGTTCATCCTGCATCAAGAGCTTCACGCTGATGGACAGCGTCTTTCCGCCCGGCAGGCTCCCGGCCGCGCAAACCAGTTCGCGCGCGCCCAGCACCATGCCTAAAGCGAGCGATGTTTGTCCTTGCTGCTGGCGGTGCCAGCCGGACCAGACGCCGACGGTCTGCGCCATTAATTCAAGGGCGAACCAGCCGGGAAGATCGCCGTTGGTATCGAGAAATGGCTCCAGAACGCTGCCGGGTGAGACCGCGACGCGGCAGGTGGCGGTGTCGGCAGTCACCGCCTCGACCTCTTCCAGCAGCAGCATCGGCGCGTCGTGCGGCAGGTAACTGCCGGGTGATAAAAAGTGGCTCATGACATTCTCCCGAGCAGGATGCTGGTGTTATTGCCGCCAAAGGCAAAAGAGTTCGACAGGATAACTGGCCGCGACAGCGGCTGCGGATGTTCAATGAGCCCGCACGGCGGTAGCGTGTCATCCTGCGGAGACTGACTGAAATCCTGTGCCGGTAACAACAGATTGCGCTGCAGGATCAGCATGCCGATGGCGGCCTCGGTGATCCCCGCCGCACCCAGCGTATGTCCGGTCAGATGTTTGGTGGAACTACAGGGCACCCTTTCGCCAAACAGCGCGTTGATCACCCGGGCTTCTATCTGGTCGTTAAGCCGCGTAGCGGTGCCGTGCAGGTTAATGTAACCCACCTGCTCCGGCATGATGCCCGCGTCGTCCAGCGCCTGCTGAATGGCGCGCATCGCCCCTTCTCCTTGGGGATGCGGGGCGGAAATATGCCAGGCGTCGCTGGATTCGCCGATACCCAGCAGCGCGATGGGCTGCGGCTCGCGGGTCAGCAGCATCAGCGCCGCCCCTTCGCCGATGGTGATCCCGCTGCGGTCGCGGCTAAACGGCTGGCACTGCGTCGTGGAGAGCGACTCCAGGCTGTGAAAGCCGTTGATGGGCATCCGGCTAAGGGTATCCGCGCCGCCGACGATCGCCACATCCGCCAGCCCCGCCTCAATGAGCCGCCGTCCGCTGATTATCGCCCGCGCGCTGGAGGAGCAGGCGGTTGACAGGGTATATGCCGGACCATCCAGCGCCAGCCAGCGGCTGAGAAAACGCGACGGGTCGCCCAGCTCCTGCTGTGGATAGCGCCAGGCCTCGCTCGCCTTGCCGTTAAGCGTCAAATTAACGTGTACGTCGCCTTCATCCAGCCCTGACGTACTGGTGCCCAACACCACGGCGACCCGAGCCCGGCCATAGCGGGCGATGGCGCGATCCACCTGCGGCTGGATCTGCGCCAGCGCCGCCAGCAGCAGCTGATTATTGCGCGAACGATGGTCGCGAAAGGTATCGGGAATGGCGGGTAGTTCGCCGTCCACCCCCGCGAAAATCGCCTGCGGATGCCCCTGTAACCACCCTTCACGCGGGCGCATGCCGGGCGCAATGCCGCGGGCCAGATTGGCGGCGATTTCATCATTATCGCGTCCCAGGGCGTTAATCATGCCGACAGCAGAAATGAAGATCATCTCAGTCACCCAGGTATTGAATGGTGATGTGGTATTTAAAGACGTGCTGCTCGATGCTAATCGGCACGCGCTTGCCTTTGCGGTTGATATAGGTGATGTCGGTGACCAGTTTTCCGCGCGCGTTACGCAGTTCGCGTTTGTCGCCGCGGTCGGTTAGCGTCCAGCCTTTCGGCAGCTGCGGCAGCCATGCGCTAAGCGGCCAGTGGCTGAGCATCACATCGGCCAGCACCTGGCTGGCGGGCGGCAGTTGCGGGATCACCATCGACTGTTCCGCGCGCAGCCCTTGTTGATCATAGGTCACCAGGAACAGGCGGATACCGACGGACGACAGGCCCGCCAGCGTGAGCTTTTTATCATCGGCATTGAGCAGCACCAGCAGCGACTGGGTTTGGCCGTTGAAGCGGCCGGTCAATAACTGCTGGGAACTGATGGCCGGCGAGATGCCCGGCGGCGGCAACGTGACGCGCGTACCCGGCTCCAGCCACGCCTGCGGACGGCCTTGCGGCTCCGGCGGCGAATGACTGCAGCCGGCCAGCAATAAGGCGGCGAAGAGCGCGAAGGCTCGCCAGAATGATGGTCTTCTCATCGTCTTTTTTTCTCTTTTTTGCTCGGCATCGCCAGCGGCGACAGCAGGAAAGCGGTGAAAATACCGCTGACCAGGACAGTGCCAAAGCTGCTGATGGCCTGGGTGGCGCTAAACACCAGCATGCCAAGCGTTAATAAGGTGGTCATCATCGCCAGGGTAACCGCCAGCAGCGATGTCAGCGGCGTGCCGCGCGGGTTGCTGAAAAACAGGGTGTAGTTGATGCCAATCCCAAGTACCAGCACCAGCGCCAGTAAGGAGAACAGGTTAACGGCGTGGCCGGTGAGCGCCAACGCCCCCAGGCCGCATCCCAGCGACAATACCGACGGCACCAGGCTTATTAAGCCCTTGCGCCAGCCAAGGCGGATAGCGGCGCCGCAGGCAATCACCGCCAGCGCAACGCCGAGCAGCCCGGTTAAAATATGACGGTAGAGCGCGAAAAGCTGGTCGAAATCGCTTTTACGATCGACCCACGCCACGCCAGTCTGGGTTGTGCTGAGCGCCTTCAGCGCCGGGCTATCTTTCACCCCGCTCACTGGCACCAGTACGCCGCTTTCGCCATCCGGCAGCGTCAGCCATAGCAGCCGCCAGCCTTCGCTGGCCGGACTGGCAAGCCAGTCGCCGACTGTCACCGGCATCGGCCGCAGGTCGGGGTGAACAGCGGTGAGTCCGGCGTTATTCAGCGCCTGGCCGACGGCCGGCGCCGCCTGCTTCAGCAGGGCCAGATCCTGCTGCTGGCGGGCCAGTGAATTGAGCGGAATGGCGCGATACCCGCCAAGCATACCGTCGGTTTGCGCTTTAGCCAGTGCGGGCATAAAGGCTTCAAGCCGCTGCAGCGTTTGTTGCGCCGTGTCGCCGTAAACCACGAACCACTTTTGATCGACGCTTTGGCCAGTGAGCGCGGTGATGGCATGCTCCTGGGAGAGGATATTCTGCGGTAGCGCCTGCAGCTGTGAGATATCGTCATCCACCCGCAGGAGAGCGAGCCCCGTCAGGGAGAAAATGGCCAGAACCACCGGCAGACCGATGGCGAGTTTTTTGTTACGCCGCCATGCCGCGAGCCAGCGCGACATCAGCACCATCGCTGGAACGGGACGCACCGGGAGCCCATGGCACAGCCATGGCTGCCAGAAAATCACCGTCAGGCATGAGGCGCTTAGCCCCACGGCCGCAAATAGCGCCATCTGGCGAATGGCCGGGAAGGGGGCCAGCATCATGATTAAATAAGCCGCCACGGTGGTAAGCAGCGCCAGCAGCAGCGCTTTCCGTACTTTAACAAGGCTTTGCCACGGTGAAGTCGCTGCGCCATGGACCATCCGTTCGGTCAGGTAATAGAGCGTGTAATCTGCGGAAATGCCAATAATGCTCATGCTCATCACCAGGGTCATCAGATGCAGCTCGCCAAACAGCAGCAGCGTGGCAACGGTGCCGGCCAGTGCGCCGATAGCGATAGAGATCGCGCATAACAGCAGCGGACGCAGCGAGCGGAACACGGCCACGATCAACAGGATGACGCCGAACAGGGTGGCCGCGCCGAGAGTGGAGATATCGCGCTTCGCCTGCTGGCTGGCGTAATCACTGTAAAATACGGTGCCGCGCGACAGCAGCTGCGCCTGCGGGTGGCGCGCTTTTAATTCCTTTTCAAGCTGCGCGAGGGTGGTCACCAGGCGGTGCGTCTGTCGCATATCGAACGACGAACCCGCCAGCTCGCCGTGCAGCAGATACCAGACATTGCCTTGCGCGTCTTTGCTGGTCAGCCACCCGTCCTGCAGCTGCATCCGCTGGCCGCTATTCGCCATTGCCAGCTGTGAGCCGCGCATCAGCATCAGCGGGTCGTTTTGTAACTCTTTACCGCTGACCCCGGAAAACGCCGAATAGAGCTGCGAAAGGATCCACTGGGCCTGCGCTTCGCCGCCCTCCTGCAGACGCGCGCGGGTGGCGGGGTCGATTAACGCATTGCGATGTTGCCAGAAAAACGTTCCCCAGGCCTGCTGACTGGCGGCATCCATTGAGCCTTTGACCTCGGCCAGCGCATCTGAGGTTTGCAGCAACCGCAGCCAGTCGCGAGCCACCTGCGGGTCGGCCTGTTTACCGGGACTGACCAGCCAGACCAGCTGGCGATCCAGACGCTGCATAAAGCCGTCGTTCAGCGCCGGGGGGATCGCGCCGAGCGTCTGTTTGGGCAGCATCGCCAGCACGCTGCTGTTGAGCCGGGCCTGCGGCAACAGCGCCAGCAGCGCGCCCGCCAGTATCAGGCAGACGACGCCCCAGATCAGCGCAGGACGTTTACTGGGCGGCAAAGCGTTGGCGTTCGTCATCGGTCAGTTGCGCTGGCGTCAGTTGATGTTGGGAAAGGGCGATATCGGTGCGATCGCCTTGTTTATCATTGAGTTGAATATGCTCCAGGTAGGTTTTTCCGGCGAGATCGATGCTGGCGAAAATCTTATCCAGCGGCGTGGTGACAGGCGTCAGGCGCAGCGTCCATTGCCCGTCGCCTTTATCGGCGAATTCCACGCGGAAGTTCTCCTCCAGCACGTTACGATCGGCCTGGAACAGCGCGCGCAGCAGATGGTTGAACTGGAACATCTGCGGGTTGTTTTCGGCGGTGACGGTCTGCGGCGGCTGGCCGTTAATCGCCTGCACCATCCGTTTGTCATCCAGCAGCAGTTGCATCGGGAACGGTGAGGTTTGATCCCACAGCAAGCCCTGGTCGCGGGCGATCAACATCCGCCCCTGGGATCGCAGCGGCTGCGGAAGATCCTTTATGGTGCGGGTTTGATCGAAGTGGGCGCGCACCACCGGCTGTTCGCTAAATTGTTTTTGCAGGTCATCGAGCGTCAGGGCGCTAACCAACGGACTGATGAACAGTCCCACCAACAGCAGCAATCTCATGGCGTGACCCCCATGCGTTCAAACAGAACTTGCGGGCTGACAAAACACATCTCGCCGCTTTTTTCGTCCACCGCGACCTGGATGGTGTAGCCGGTGGTGGTGCGTTTGCCGCTCTCGGCGGCAAAAATTTCATAGCCAATGCGCAGGCGGTTTTCGAACTCTTCCAGACGCGCGCGGACGCGAATACGCTGCTCGAAGGTGATAACGTCCCGGTACTTCACGCGGGTATCCACCACCGGCCACAGATAGCCGGAGACTTTCATCTGCCGGTAGCCGTAGTTGAACTGGTTAAGCAGCGCCTCGCGGGCAATTTCGAAGTAGCGGAAATAGTTGCCATGCCAGACGACGCCCATCATATCGACGTCGTGAAAGGGAATGGTTAGCTCTACTTCAGCAGTAAAACGGGGATCGTTAAGCACCCTTTACTCCTTATCTTTGGGCTCCGGCAAACGCCAGAAATCGAAAAAGTTAAACCAGTCGAGCGGCGACTGCAGCGCGTAATATTCCAGCCGTTCGGCGTAGCGATCGATGATATGTTGCAGTGCCTGCTGGCGATTGGCGCGCGGCAGCGGCAGCGGGTCAGCGAACGGCTCACAGTAAATGCGCAGCTTGCCCTGCTGACGCAGAGCGAACATCAAATTGACCGGGCAGCGCAAAATAGCCGCGAGGATAAAGGGCCCCTGCGGGAAGGGGGCCGGTTGCCCCATAAAACGACTCCAGCAGACGCGCCACTCGCCGCCGCGCTGCGGATTGACCGCAATACGATCGCCGACAATAGCGATCCATTCTCCGCGATCCAGTTTTTCCTGCAGCAGCATGGCGGTCTCCGGGCCGATATCGGTGACCGGCAGCAGGTTGAGCCCCGCCTGCGGGGCCATCTCCGCCATAATCTGCTTAAAGCGTTGGGCATTGTCGCTGAACACCAGCGCGTTGATGGTCTTGCTGCCCTGCAGCTGCGCCAGCGCACGGCAGGCTTCAACATCGCCGAGATGTGAGGCCAGCAGTAGTTTGCCGCGCGGATCGTCGATATTGAGCGTCTCTTCGGCACCTGCGGCAAACACCACATCGCGACCAAACTGCAGTTCGCCGCGCCAGCTGGCGATTTTATCCAGCATCGCGTTGCCAAAGCGCAGGAAGTGACGATAGCTACTGAGTTCGCCCGGCTCCGGCAGCTGACGAGCGGCTAACTGGTCGCGCACGCGGGTAAGCCAGTTTTGTGAAGCGCGGCGCGCGGTGCTGGCCGTTAGCCAGTAGACGCCGACCACCGGGTAGAGCAGCAGCGAAAACGCGTGTCGTCCCAACAGCCGCCACACCAACAGCATCAGGCGCATGCCCCATAAGCCTTTGACCTCCTTCTGACGCGCCCAGTGCGGCGAAGCGCGGCGAAACAGCAGCGAGGGGATCCGCGGCAACATGCCGAGGAACAGTCGGGTATGCATCAGCGAGATGCGGCAGTTATCTCTGAGGGCATCGAAATGCGACAAACCGTCCGGCGGATAGGTCACGCGGGTCGGGACAAAGTAGCTGGTGTTCCCCTGCCAGTAGAGGCGCACCATCACTTCGGTATCAAAATCCATACGCTTGCCGAGGGGCACGCGCTTAGCCAGCTGCAGCGTCGGCGCCAGCGGATAGACGCGAAAGCCGCACATGCTGTCTTTTAGCTGCAGCGATAGCGTTTCAATCCATACCCAGACGTGGGTGATCCAGCGTCCGTACAGGCGCGAGCGCGGGATTGAGTCGTCGTAAACCGGCTGGCCGGAGATCAGCGCCTCGGGATGCTTCTGCGCCAGCGCCAGCAGCTGCGGAATATCTTCGATGGCGTGCTGTCCATCGGCATCGACCTGCACCGCGTGGCTGAACCCGGCTTGCGCTGCGGCCTGTAATCCGCAGATGACCGCGGCGCCTTTTCCGGCGTTCTGCGGTAAGCGGATCAACGTCAGATCCGGGTTTTCCAGCGCCAGTCGCTCCAGCTCCAGCTGTGTGCGACTGTCGCTGCCGTCGTCCACCACGATACAGGGAAGATCAAACGGCTGCAGGCGCGCCAGCACCCGCGACATCATCGCGCCGTGGTTATAGCACGGGATCACCACGCAGGGGGAAAAGGTTAGCGACATAAGCGAATCTTCCCGCTGCTGGCGGTATGTCGTGTTTCGCCATCGTGGCGCTGATAGCTGAAGGTGATGAGCTGACGCGCCTCCTGCCAGCTAAGAGTGAGCGTCACGATCGCCCCCGGCAGGAGCGGCGACTGGAATTTCACATTGTGAATATCGTGAAAGCGCCAGCCGGGCGCCAGCAAGGTGGTGGCGTAATGCATCGCCCAGTCAATCTGCGCGACGCCTGGCAACAAGGGCTGAACGGCAAAGTGGCCGCGAAACCAGAATAACGCCGGATCCACCGATAAAATGATTTCAACCCGATCGGCTTGTGGCTGACGGCGCTCAATTTCATGGGGCTGCATGAAATAACTCCTGTAACTGCGCGTAGACACGCTTGTTCATACTATTGACGGGGATCTCGTCGATAACCCGCCAGTAGCGGGGAATGGCGACCGGTTCCAGCAGAGGGCGCAGTGCTTTTCGCCAATGAGTCTCCTGGCTTTTTCCCCAGCGCTGGCGGGCATGGTTATCCAGCACCAGCAATACGCCAATACTCTGACGGCTGCCGCGGGTGATGGGTAACACGGCGGCATCAATGATGCCTTCAAGTTCCAGCAGGCGCTGCTCCACTTCGCTCAGCGATATGCGCTTCTCTTCAATTTTGACCACGCGATCCCGACGGCCTGCCAAATGGAAGTGGCCACTCTCGCGAAAATGCAAAATATCCTCGAGCAGCTGGCCGCGGTTATCGGTAATAAGCGGAGAAAAAAGGCGGAACGCATCGCCTTCTGGCTGAAAGCGGATGCCGGGAAACGGTTGCCATGGCGCCTCATCCTGCACGCGCTGGCGGCAGGCGATGACGCCGCTTTCCGTACTGCCGTAAATTTCATCCGGCCAGGTATTGCACCAGCGGGCGGTTTGCACGGCATCCTGCCAAAGCAGCTTGCCGCCTGCGGACACGATCATTTCGATCGGCGGAGGGGTAAGCCGGTGGTCGAGACGTTTAAGGAAGGCCGGACTACTAATAAACAGATAGCGATGCTTCCGGCTTAACGCCGTTAACTGCTCGGTGTACTCCAGCATGTCCGTGTGAAGCGGTAAACCCAACGCCATTGGCAAGAACAGTCGAAACGTCAGGCCATACAGATGCTGCGGCGCTACGGATGCCACCACCCGACAGCCTGCCAGACGCCCGGCATAGCAGGCGGATAACAGCGCCGCCTCGCGGTCGAGCGATCCGATCGGTTTGCAAATTCGCTTCGGTTGACCGGTGGAACCGGAGGTGAATAACTCAATGCAAGCCTCTTTGCCTGGCGCGGGAAAATGCATCTGGCCGCTCGTTACCGTCATCGTGGACTCGACAATCACCAGCGCGCCATCCCATGCCAGCGCTTTATCGCTGAGAATGCCGTCAAACAGCGTCTTCTGCTCATTTAACAGCGAAATACGGCCGTGGCCGGGAAGGACCGGCGTTTTGCCGGCATGCAGGGTTGCCAGCAGAGCGACGATAAACAAGTAGCTATTTTCAATGCACAACGCCCAGCGCATGGCTGGCTGCTGACGCAAGTGCGTGAGCAGGTGGGCGACATCATGGCGCAGATGTGCAAGCGTCCAGAGGTGCGTGTCATGCCAGGCGATCGGCGTTTCCGGCGAACGCGCGGCGCTGAGCCACTGGTCCAACGGGAGAGGCTGCTTCATGGTTTATCTCGTTTTATTACCCGCTGGCGCACCAGCCACTCGCCGGCCATGAGCGTGCCCATCAGCAGATAGGAAATCATGCCGTTCCACGCCGTCCACAGGGACAGATCGCCATACAGCGCGGTAAAAAGCGCAATGCCACCGTTAATGATGAAAAAGGCGCACCAGATTTGGGTGACGCGCCGGGTATAGCGTACAGCCCGCTCCGGAAGATCCGGTTCACGCAGTCGCGCCAGACGCTCGATTATCGGCATCGTGGACCATAGCGAACCGCCAAACACCGCCAGCATCACGCTGTTCACCACCACCGGGTAAAATAGCAGTAACTGATGGGTTTTCAGCAGGTAGCTGGCAATACACAGCGTCATGCCGGCCACCGCCACAATCTGAGTGACCACGCTCAGCGCTCCCGCCCGTCGCCGGGTCTGACGAAAGCGTAAAAACAACATCAGCGCCATGAGCGGTAACAACCCTTGCAGGCTGTTATGCGCGAGGCCGAACCAGATTATAAACGGCCAGGCCAGCAGCAATATGCCCGTCAGCAATGGCACAACTGGCAGTGAGCGAATGCCCGACACGGTGAATTATTCTTCTTTGAACAGGCGTTCTACCGCATCGACCACATCCTGCACGGTGCGGACAGTTTTGAACTCTTCTGGCTTTATTTTCTTGCCAATTTTCTTTTGCAGATGGACGATCATGTCGATGGCGTCGATACTGTCCAGTTCGAGATCTTCGTACAGGCGGGCCTCAGGCGTAATATCCTGCGGATCGATTTCAAACACGTTCACCAGCAGCGCGGAGATTTCTTCGTAAATGGCTTGTTGTTCATTCATAACCACTCTCCTCAGGCGCGCTGTGCTTGAATAAATGCCGCGAGCGTGGCGACAGAGTAGAAATGCTGACGCATCTCTTCACTTTCAGCCGACAGCACCACGCCGTACTGATTTTTCACCGCCAGACCCAGCTCCAGCGCATCAATTGAGTCCAGGCCCAGACCATCGCCAAAAAGCGCGGCGTCGGTGTCGATATCATCAGCGGACAGCTCGTCCAGGTTCAATGTACTGATGATCAGATTTTTAATTTCAAGATAGAGCGCTTGCATCATTCATTCCTGTTTCAGGGAGAGTGCCTGTTTCTAATTTAAGCAAAATATGACGGTTCAACTGTCTTGCGGCCAGCGCCGGTTCTTGTTTATTGGCATCATAAAACTGATGTATTGGCAGCCGTTCTCCAACCTCGACGGTAAACCGCGGCTTAGTTGGCGGCGCGTCGTACCATTTGCTTTGTTTACCCAGCATATGCTCGGTACAGCGGATGACGACAATGCGTAAATCGCTGCCACAGCGTACCGCGATATTAGCCGCCCCCCGCTGTAGCTGCATTTTTTTCCCCGGCACGGTGCGCGTGCCTTCAGGGAAAATCAAAATCGTATCGCCTTGCTGTAAACGCTGCCGGCTTGCCGGCAGCAGGGCATCGGCCTGATCGTTAATCAGATAATCGGCGGCGCGGATCACGCCGCTGACGAATGGATTTTTCAGCAGCGCGCTTTTTACCATGCAGTCGGTCTCCGGCATCACCGAGGCCAGCATTACGTAGTCAATAAGGCTGGGGTGATTGGCGACCACCAGGCAACCGCGCTCCGCGCGCAAAATATCGCGGCCATCGATACGGTAATCGAGAACGCCGACGCTTTTCACCACGCTGAGGAATACGCGAAAGCTAACGGAAATGCTGCGCCGCGCGATACGGCGTCGGCGGGTTTTATTACGTACCAAAACCAGCAGCAGATTAAACCAGATGAGCGAGAGCAGCAGGCCGCCAATGCCAAACAGTGCGAAGCAGAAACCGGTCATCGCTGCGCGCCAGAGCCGATTAAGCCGGTGGAAAAACGGCTTCATGCGCGGCTCCATTGCCATTGCACGCGATCGCCGGGAAGCGTGAACGTGCGGGCATTCTGCAAATAGTACTGCAAGAACAGTAAACTTTGCGGTAATGGACTTTCAGCAACGGCTGCATGAGGCTGGGCGTGGCATTGCCACTGGCGACCGGGCTCAATCACCCAGGCTGCCGCATAGGGCCAGGTGGTGATACCTGGCGGCAACTGAGCGTGGTAAAACTCAGGGAGAAAACCGTCGAAATCAACCATCAACACGCGCTGATAACCCGCCTGTAGCAGGCCCATCACTTCGTATAATCCCTGCTGAAACGTATCGCGTCCGGCAGAAAGGGATGACGACATAATCGCTTTTTTTGCAGCAATCGTCAGATTACCCACGGCGGAATTATGCACCGATAAGGCGAAATCGGTCGGCGAGATCGCTTGCTCCATAGCCAGCGCATGGAGGATCCGATAGTTGCGCTCCAGTTCGCCGTGACGGCTGGTATAAAGAACGGCATCGATTTCATGGCGACGGAGCATAGCCAGACCGCATTCCACAGCCAGCTTACTTCCCGAGCTGAGTCGGCGTGCGGTCATCATCGGCAATTCGCTGAGTTTGGGTGGCGCCGCGGCGGGATCGATGGCGTGCAAATGCTGTGACCACCGTTGCCATTGCTCGGGGCCACTGACGCCAGGCGCGAAGGCCTGCCAATCAACAATGTTAAATGAAAATGTCATCCACTCGCATCCGCGATCAATCAATTATTCTTGTGGCATATCAACAAGGTATGCCCAACGCCTAAATTATCGTGACGCTGTTCTACTTCGAACCCCGCCATTTCAAGATAGCGGTAAAATTTCTCTACGCTGTAGAAACGGCTGTTGCCGTTGGCCATACAGGTAAAATAAAGTGAAGACGCATTCAGACTAAATGATGCTGCTTCAAATTTCTGCGCATCCCAGAACAATTCCAGAATGTACAGGCGGGCGCCAGGTTTCATGACCTGTGCCACGTTACTGAGTATGGTGATGATTTGTTCTGGCGAGAAACAGTCCAGGAACTGACTCATCCACCAGATATCCGCTTCTCCGGGTAGGGGGGCGTCACTCAGCATATCCACAGCATGAAAATCGATGCGATGGGCAAGGCCAGCATTTTCTATATTTTCCCGTGCCAGTGCAATTTGTTGCGGTAAATCTAATAACGTGACCGCGATATTTTCATCGTACTGGCAACAGCGTAGCGCCCATTTCCCGGTATTACCGCCTACATCGTACAGCCTTGCGGGCTGGCTGGCGAATACATAGGGCAGCGCTGCAGTGAAGGCGCCATCGGAATAGTAATGGTCGAAGGCAAACCAGCTTTTGCGCGCCGCGGGTGGTAGCTGTGACAAGGCAGGGTAAATCGTTGGCCACTCACCAAAAACTTTTAATCCTGACGGCTTTCCCTCCTGGAGCGCATTTTCCAGAAAGAATAATCCTTGATAACAAACGTCTTGAGTAAAATCCATATTTACTCGCGTCATCGGATCATGAAGTAAGAAATGTCCTATTTTAGAGAGGTGGTAGCGTTCCTCTTTATAGGTCAGGATACGACCGCTTAATCCCATATCGAGCAAAACGCTAACGGCATATTCTTTTCCGTCGAAAATTTCACTGATGGCTGCAAACGTTGCACCGCGTTTACCTTGTTGGTCCAGATAACCCAGAATACCTGAGTTGCGTAGACATAATGCGGTTTGAAAGAGCATGGGGGCAAAAGCAATACGCTGCGCTTCAGTAATGGCATCAAGTGCGCTGAGAGAATCCTTTTGGTACACGTTCGGTACAACCTTATTACAAATAATCGGCGAAACGGGTCAGTAGTGACCCGTATGTATATTTATTGTTGCAGAGCGGTGTTTGCTGCCAGCGTAACCTGAATATCTTTATCGAGGTTGTGTACCCAGCGGTTATAGTTTCTATGAATTTTTCCGTTGGCGGCCATGAGATTAATGCTACTCACATAGACAATAGAATAACTTGTTGCGGAGTAGTTAATTTTAATATCCGCGACATGGTCGCGATTTTGCAATTTACCTTTTATGACGCCAGGGCCCGCGTCAGACATAATCCATTGGCGCTGAGCACCTGCTTTGATAATGGCATCCTTGACCTGCGCTTCCGTATGGCCGGCGCTCACTATCGCATTGACCTGTTCAATAGGGGCTGTCCGTGCGCAACCGGCGAGCGCACCGACAACCGTAGCGGCAATCATCCAGTGAATAATTTTTTTCATGAATACTCCATGTCAATATATTGGCTACTGGCATTAACTTATGCCATGTAAAAAACTTTTATATAGGCTGATATGCTGTGGTTGTTCTGTCAGGCAATATGTTCATCTGTATTAAAACAGGCCGGAGAGGGAAATATGATGTTATTGAAATATTAACATCATGATAAACAATGAGGCGCTATCAGAGCCGTGAGGAAGTATAAGTAATTTAACCCTGCTCAGGCAATAGCGATAATTATTAATATGTATTTATCCTTCCATTAAGGAAAGTCGAATAATCGTCGCGGCAATTTATGCTGATGAGCGCGGCGATGGCGCCGCTGAGGTTATTGCCATTGGAAGGCTGCTTTTCAACAGAAGTCGTGGTAATAGTGGCTCTGTATAGTACAAATCTGGTGGAACCTGATGCCCGAACCCGTCGCCGAACCGGCGCTCAATGGACTGCGCCTCAATCTGCGGATTGTCTCCGTGGTTATTTTTAACTTTGCCAGCTACCTCACCATCGGCTTGCCGCTGGCGGTACTTCCTGGCTATGTGCATGATGTAATGGGCTTTAGCGCTTTCTGGGCCGGCCTGGTGATTAGTCTGCAATATTTCGCCACGCTGCTCAGCCGCCCGCACGCCGGGCGCTACGCTGACCTGCTGGGGCCCAAAAAGATTGTCGTCTTCGGCCTCTGCGGCTGCTTTTTAAGCGGGCTGAGCTATCTGCTGGCCGCCTGGAGCAGCGGCTGGCCGCTGGTTAGCCTGCTGCTGCTATGCCTCGGACGAGTCATTCTCGGCATCGGCCAGAGCTTTGCCGGCACCGGCTCGACGCTGTGGGGCGTCGGCGTTGTTGGGTCGCTGCATATCGGGCGGGTGATCTCATGGAACGGCATTGTGACCTACGGGGCGATGGCGATGGGCGCCCCGCTCGGCGTGCTGTGCTATTCGCAAATTGGCCTCAGCGGCCTGGCCGGGGTCATTATGGCGGTTGCGCTGGTGGCTATCCTCTGCGCGCTGCCCCGCGCAGCGGTGAAGGCGGCGAAAGGCAAAGCAATGTCGTTTCGCGCGGTGCTCGGGCGGGTGTGGCCCTACGGCATGGCGCTGGCCCTGGCCTCCGCTGGTTTCGGGGTTATCGCCACCTTTATCACGCTGTTTTATGACGCCAAAGGCTGGGACGGGGCGGCCTTCGCCCTGACGCTGTTCAGCTGCGCGTTCGTTGGCGCGCGGCTGCTGTTTCCCAACGCCATTAACCGCCTCGGCGGGCTGAACGTGGCGATGCTCTGCTTTAGCGTGGAGATCATCGGCCTGCTGCTGGTCGGCTTTGCCGATACGCCGCTGCTGGCGAAAATCGGCACCTTTCTTACCGGGGCCGGGTTCTCACTGGTCTTTCCGGCGCTGGGCGTGGTGGCGGTGAAAGCGGTGCCGCAGCATAACCAGGGGTCGGCGCTGGCCACCTATACCGTGTTTATGGATTTGTCGTTAGGCGTCACCGGGCCGCTGGCCGGCTTGCTGATGGCGTGGACCGGGATCCCGGTGATATATCTGGCGGCGGCAGGTCTGGTGATGGCGGCGCTGCTGCTGGGCTGGCGGTTAAAAAAACGGCCCCCGGTCAGCGAACCGGAGGCCGTCGCACCAGGCCAGTAATTACTGGATGGTGAGGGTGCTGATGATGCTTTCCGCTTCGGTCTGCGCCTGCTGCTGGTTGTCCGCCGGCAGGGTGACCTGCAGGGTCAGCAGTTTGTCATCCACTTTGCCGAGGAGCACGGAAGACCAGGCGGTCTGCCCCTTGGCGGAGATGATGCTGTCCAGCTGCTGCAGGGTGTGACCTTTGATCTCCAGCGATTTATTGCTTACCACCTGCAGCTGCGGGTCGCGGCTACGCTGCTGATCTTCCAGGCGTTTCGCCAGCACCGCCAGGTCTTCATTGGTGCTGTCGCCGACGATGACGATGACTGCTTTCTGGCCGGTGGCGTCAGAATAGACGTGCATGTTGTTCGCCTGAGTACCCAGTTTGCCGCTCTGGTCGGCCATGCCCGCAGGCAGGGTGAAGCTCAGTTTGCCATCCAGCAGGCTGATCGCCTGGCCGCTGGTGTTGCTCTCCGCTGCTGCCCCAACGGTTGGCGCTTTTGAATCGCTGTTATCGCAGGCGGCAAGCCCCATCACCAGCAGGCCAATACCGACATATTTAACCAAATTGCGCATTGACATCTTCCTTTCGATAAACGGCCACTAATGGCTCATCCGGCTATCTTAACACATCAGCCCGCGAGTACCTTTAACTCGGCTGCAATGCCGACAAATCAGATTTATCCGCCAGCCTTTTCAACAGCATATTTAACAGTACGCCGTACATCGGCAGGAAGAAAATGATGCTGATAAGCACTTTAAAGCTGTAGTCGACGAGGGCGATTTCCCCCCAGTGGGCGGCCATAAACGGATCCGGGCTGCGCCAGAAGGCGATGAAGAAGAACGCCACGGTATCGCTGATGTTGCCGAACAGCGTCGAGGCGGTGGGGGCCAGCCACCAGCGGCGGCTCTGCCGCAGGCGGTTGAAGACGTGGACGTCGAGGATCTGCCCCAGCGCATAGGCCATAAAGCTGGCGATGGCGATACGCGCGACGAAGAGATTAAAGGTGCCCAGCGCCGCGAAACCCTGCCACTCGCCCATGTAAAACAGGGCGGAGATGGCGTAGGAGATGACCAGCGCCGGGACCATCACCGCAAAAATAATGCGTCGCGCCAGCGGTGCGCCAAAAATTCGCACCGTCAGATCGGTGGCGAGGAAGATAAACGGAAAACTGAACGCCCCCCAGGTGGTATGGAAACCAAAGATGGAGATCGGTAGCTGAACCAGATAGTTGCTGGAGGTGATCACCAGCAGATGAAATAGCGAAAGCCAGACGAGCGCTTTTTTGCGCTGTACGGTAGTAAATGGATTCATATTGTGACCTTTTTATGCCCGTCATGCTTCAGGTAAATGAGCAATCGGCAGCGGAACGTTGGGGTGAGGGAACCCAATAAAAAACGGCTGCATGATACTGCGTTGCCGGCGTAATGCAATGGTTGTTTTTCGCGCAAACGTTAACCTGGCTTGCGTACTGGCGAACTGGGGGTAAACTAGGGCCGTTTTGTTGATGTGAGACTAAAATGAGCGAACTTTTCTCCACTCCAGACCACACTCTGGATGCCCTGGGACTGCGCTGCCCGGAGCCGGTCATGATGGTGCGTAAAACCGTGCGGACAATGCCCGTCGGCGAGACGCTGCTGATTATTGCTGACGATCCGGCCACCACCCGCGATATCCCGGGATTCTGCCGCTTTATGGAGCATGAGCTGGTGGCCCAGCAAACCGAAGCTCTGCCGTACCGCTACCTGATCCGCAAAAGCCACTGAGTCTCTCCCGGATGGCTGCGCGTAGCGCCTTATCCGGGCTACCCGACGGTCCGGAATCGTAGCCCTGCTAAGCGCAGCGCGAGCAGGGAATATCCCGGATGGCGGCGCGTAGCGCCTTATCCGGGCTACCCGACGGTC